>NZ_WIWL01000010.1:0-8551 GCF_009600105.1 Pseudomonas sp. FSL R10-0056 | reverse complement strand
CCTATTGTGGGAGCGAGCCTGCTCGCGAACGACCTTCGCGAGCAGGCTCGCTCCCACAGTTGCAGTGTTCCTGCAGCAGCCTTCGTTCCTCGGCAGCTACAGGGGCAGTTGCCCCATCCCTCAAACAGCCTAACCCTTACGGACGATGTTCAAGGCCCGGCCCCGTCTGATTATCGCGATCACTTTCAACCAGTGTGCGAGGGACCGCGAGCATGGGCGCTTTTGTCTTGTCATCGGCTGTGCAACGCTGCGCCGAGCAGTTGATGGCCCGGCGCAAAGCCTTGCTAGGTTTTTTCCTGTTGCTCACCCTGGCCTTGGGCTACAGCGCCACCCAGGTTCGCCTGGACCCCGGTTTCAACAAGCAGATACCGGTGCGCCATGCCTACATGATCAACTTCCTGGACTTCAGCCGTATCTTTACCGGCGCCAATCGCCTGCTGGTCAGCGTGCACTGGAAAGGCGAGGGGGATATCTATAACCCCGAGTTCCTCCAGACCCTGCAAAACGTCACCGATGACGTGTTTTATCTCTCCGGGGTCAGCCGCCCCAGCGTCACCTCGCTGTTTACCCCCAACGTGCGCTATATCGAAATCACTGAAGACGGCTATGTCGGTGATCTGGTGGTGCCGCCGCAATACGCCGCCACCCCCGCAGATTTGCAACAGGTACGCAGTAATGCCGCGCGCTCCGGGCAGATCGGCCGGCTGCTGGCCAATGACCTCAAATCCGCGCTGGTGCGCGCTGACCTGCAGGACATCGATCCGAAGACCGGTCAGCCCGTAAGCTACATACAAATTGCCCGTGGCCTGGAAGACATCCGCGCCAAATACGCCAGCGACGATATCGAAATCAATATCGTGGGCTTTGCCAAACTGGTCGGCGACGTGGTCGAAGGGCTGAACACGGTGATGGGCTTTTTTGCCATCGCATTTCTTATCACCGCTGCGCTGCTGTGGTTGTATTCACGCTCGTTGCGCCTGACCCTGGTGGCGCTGTTTGTCGCCTTGCTGCCGGTGATCTGGTTGCTTGGCCTGCTGCCGTTGCTGGGCCTGGGTATCGACCCGATGTCGATTCTGGTGCCGTTCCTGATCTTCTCCATCGGTGTGTCCCACGCCGTGCAAATGACCAACGCCTGGAAGCAGGAAGTGCTTGCCGGGAGTGATTCGGTGAGTGCGGCCAAGGTGGCCTTCAGCAAGATTTTCATTCCCGGTGCGCTGGCGTTATTGATGAACGCCCTGGGTTTCGGGGTGATCATGCTGATCGATATCCCCATCGTCCACGAGCTGGGCGTCACGGCCTGTATCGGTGTGATGCTGATGATCATCACCAACAAAATCGTTCTGCCGCTGCTCATCGCCCATCTGCAACTCGAGCCGCACCTGATGACGGCCAGGGCGCGCATTGCCAGCTCGCGTCACCCCCTGTGGTGGCGATTGTCGGCGCTGGCCACACCGGGACCGGCACTCTGGGTGTTTGCCCTGAGCCTGCTGCTGGCGGCAGGCGCGATCAAGGCCCGCGAACTGGCCACTGGTGATATCGGCACCGGCGCGCCGGAGCTGCGGGCCGACTCGCGCTACAACCAGGACAACCAGAAAATCATCAGCAGTTACGCCATCGGCCTGGATGTGCTTTCGGTGTTTCTGACCATTCGCGATCGCAGTGAAGCCTGCCTGGACCCGGCCGTCATGCGAGCGGTGGAAACATTCGACTTCAAGATGCGTGAAGTCCGCGGCGTGCAATCGGTGCAGAGCGTAGCGGGGATGAGCAAGCAGGTGATTGCCGGCAACAACGAAGGCAACCCGCGCTGGGCGGCCATCCCCGGTTCCGCCCAGGGTTTGCAACAGGGCGCCTACGCCTATTCACCGGACTCGGGGCTGGTGACGGACGGCTGTCAGAAAATGCAGATCCTGGTGTTCCTGACCGACCACGAAGGCGCCACCGTGGCCCATGTGCTGGATGAGGCCAGGCGCATTATCGCTGCGATTGCCGTGCCGGGGGTGGAGTTCAAGCTGGCGGGGGGCAATATCGGCGTGATGGCGGCGTCCAATGAAGCGGTCAAGCAGGCCGAAGTGGTGATGCTGGCGGCGTTGTTTGTGTCGGTGGCGCTGTTCTGCCTGCTGACCTTTCGCTCGGTGCGCGCAGTGCTGTGCATTCTGGTGCCCTTGGCGATTGTCGCGGTGCTGTGCAATGCGCTGATGGCCCTGCTGGGTATTGGCCTCAAGGTCGCGACCTTGCCGGTAATGGCGCTGGGTGTGGGGGTAGGGGTGGACTACGGCATCTACCTGTACGAGCGCATCGAGCATGAGATGGCTGCGGGGCATGACCTGCGCGAAGCCTTCTACCGCGCCATGTGCCAGCGCGGCACGGCGGCGGTGTTTACCGCGCTGACCATGTCGCTGGGGGTGTGCACCTGGGTGTTTGCGCCCCTCAAGTTCCAGGCCGACATGGGTGTGCTGTTGGCCTTCATGTTTATGGTCAACGTGCTGGGGGCGATCTTCCTGCTGCCGGCACTGGCTGCGTGGTTCAACCTGGGCAAGCCGCTGGTGGAACCCGGGATGCTCACGATTGCGCAATCAGCCAGAGCGTGAGTGGGCGCCAGGTTTCAGGTGGGAGCGGGCTTGCTGGCGATTCAGGTGCCGCGATGTATCAGCCAGACCACGTCGATCCAATCGCGGGCAAGCCCGCTCCCACCAGTAAATGTGCATGACCAATAAAAAGGAGAACTCCATGGGACGCATCACCCATATGGGCGGCTGGCTGTCAGTTGCCCTGGCATTGCAGGGTTACAGCGCTCTGGCGCTGGCCCAGGCCCCTGCCGACCAGATCACCCGGCTAGGCAAGGACCTGACCTGTGTCGGCGCCGAAAAGGCGGGCAACGCCGCAGGCACCATCCCTGCTTTTGGCGGCCAATGGCTGGGCGCGGCACCGGGGATGAAATTCGAGGGCACGGGTAAACACCCGGTCGATCCCTATCCCAACGAAAAGCCGCTGTTTGTGATCACCGCGCAAAACCTCAGTCAGTACGACGGGCACTTGTCCGAGGGGCAAAAGGCCCTGTTCAAACTCTACCCGCAAACATTCCGCATGCCGGTTTACCCTTCGCACCGTGACTTTCGTTTTTCTGACACGGTGTGCAAGGCCACCCTGGAAAATGCCTCGGTCGCCAAACTGGTCGACGACGGCGAAGGCGTGGTTGCCCGCACTGGCGGCGTGGCATTTCCCATTCCGCAAAACGGTATCGAGCTGCTGAAAAATGCCTCGCTGTTTACCGTGCGTGCCTGGACCGAGGAATACACCTCGGACAACGCTTATGTGCTCAAGGACGGCAATATCAACTGGGGCCGCGTGCACTCGCGCAATATGGCGCCGGGGCTGGAGCCGGGCAAGATTGGCGACACGGTGGGCAATTCGTCTTTCTACCTTAACGAAACCCTGCTGCCACAACGCGACAAGGGTGAAATCAACACCGGTACCGAGTACTGGAACGACAAGACCGAGCCGCGCCAGAGCTGGCGCTACGATCCGGGTACGCGGCGTGTGCGGCAGTCGCCGGGTTACGGTTTTGACATGGCCTTTCCGGGCTCCGGCGGTTCGATCACCGTCGACGAAGTACGCATCTTCAACGGCTCGGCCCAGCGCTATAACTGGAACATCGTCGGTAAAAAAGAGCTGTATATCCCTTACAACACCGCGCGCCTGCACGCCGGTGACCTGAAGTACGCGAGCATGCTCACTCCCGGTCATATCAACCCCGACAACATGCGTTACGAACTGCATCGCGTGTGGGTGCTCGAAGGTGTGCTCAAGCCGGGTAACCGCCATCTGTACGGCAAGCGCACGCTGTATATCGACGAAGACAGCTGGTTCCCGATCATGGGTGACAACTACGACAACCGCGGCGAGTTGTGGCGCACCTCGATGGTCAATTACTTCTATGCCCCGGAAACGCAAACCTGGCAGGCCGGTGTTGGCCTGTATCACGACCTGAACGCTGGCAGTTATCTGGCCTTCAACCTGATCAACGAACAACGCAACGGCTATGTGCTGAACAAAGGCGGTTTTGCTGCTGGCGATTTTGGCCCCGAAGCGGCACGTCGGGCCGGCAAGTAACACCCTGACGCCATCCTGCTGTCTGCCACGGGCCCTGCCTGTGCGCAGGTGGCCGGGCGGAGCAAAACAACAATAACAAGGAGCAAGGCATGTTCAAGCAATACACGCGTGTTGTCGGGACCGGTTTATTGTCGGGGCTGAGCGGTCTGGCCCTGGCGGCACCTACCCTCGAGCTGGGCGAAAACACCACCCTCGACTCTTCCCTGACCGTCAACTACACGGCCTCGATGCGTACCGCAAAACCGGATCACGAATACCTGAACAACATCAACTACGATGATGCCACGCGCAATTTCAAGCGCGGCTCGCTGATCAACAATCGGGTCAGCGTATTTGGCGAGTTGATGCTCAAGCACGACAACCTCGGCGCCGTGGTGCGCGGCAGTCATTTCTATGACGAGGTCTACCACCAGCGCAACGACAACGACTCACCGGACACGGTAAACAAGACCGGACGCTACAACGACTTCAGCCAGGACACGCGCAAACTCAGCGGCAGCAAGGCGCGGCTGCTGGATGCTTATGTGTATGGCGACTTTACCGTCAATGACGACCAGTACCTGTCGCTAAAGGCCGGGCGACATCTGGTGGCCTGGGGCGAGAGCCTGTTCTGGCCCAACATCAGCCAGGGCCAGGCACCGGTGGATTCGACCAAGTTCAACGTGCCCGGCACCGAAGCCAAGGATGCCTACTTGCCGGTGGGGCAGATATCGGGCGCGTGGTCGGTGAACGAAGACCTGACCCTGCTCGGGTTCTACCAGTACAAGTGGGAAGAAACCCAGCTCAACCCCGTGGGCGACTACTTTGGCAGCGATACCTTTGGCCCGGGGGCCGAGTTCTTCCGGCTCGCCCCGGGGATCGTCGACAACCTGCCCAACGGGGCCGCAGTCGGCTACGGCGGCTCGGTCAAACCGGGCGACAGCGGCGAGTGGGGCCTGGGTACTCGATACCGGGTGACGCAAAACACCGAGGTCGGCCTGTTTCATTACCGTTATCACGACCGCGTCCCGGCACTGTTCTTCGACTTTACCGGGCAGACCCATTACTCGTCCCTGAACAAAGTGGGTGGCAACGGCAATGGCCCGAGTTACCAGTTGGGTTACTTTGACAACATCAAGCTCACCGGCATCAGTTTCACCACCAAAGCCGGTGATTCGGTGCAGTTCGCCGGTGACCTGAGCTATCGCGACGGCGCGGCGGTGTACCTGAGCAACGGTGCGCCGGCGCGGGGGCAGGTGTGGCAGGGAAACCTGAATGCCGTGTACATGATCGGGCCGACGTTTATGGCGCAGCAGACCACCCTGATGACCGAGGTGGTGCACCAGCGCATCCAGGGCGTGGATGACCTGACCATTAGCGGTGGCGGGGCGGGCACGGACGGGACTTTCAATAAATATGTGTATGACGGTCAAACACGGGGTTCAAGCCTGTTGGGAATCGGCGCCTATTTCGATCACCCCAGCGTATTCAACGGCTGGGACTTGACCACCAAGGCCACCTGGACCCAGAACATTGACGGCAGTGCCTATTCGGGGTTGGGCCGTGCTGAAAAGCGTCTGACAGTGGGTGGCGATTTCAAGTACCTGGGCAACTTTCAGCTGGGGCTGACTTATGTGGCGTATTTGAGCTCGGCCGATATTGCCCAGGGACGGACAATGGCGGATCGGGATTACCTGTCGTTCAATGGCAAGTACACCTTTTGACCCAGGCCCTCACGGCAACCCTCTCCCGGAGGGAGAGGGTCGGGATGAGGGGACTTGTGATTCTCAGCCCGTCTACCGGGCCTCCCGCGGCATCCCCAGCGCCCGTTCGGCAATGATATTGCGCTGAATCTCATTACTGCCGCCATAAAGGGTATCCGCACGGGTAAACAGAAACAGCGCCTGCAACCGCGTCAGCTCATAAGGCGCCCCGGCCAGCAACTCGGCCTCTGGTCCCAGTACGTCCATCGCCAGCTTGCCCAAGGCCACATGCCAGGTCGACCAGGCCAGTTTGTAGATCGTCGCTTCAGGCCGCAGGCTGCCATCCTGTACCCCGGACAACATGCGCAACGAGTTGTAGCGCAACACCCGCAAGCCGCTCCAGGCCTGTGCGATGCGCTGGCGCAGCACCGGGTCTTGCGCCGCACCATTGGCCTTGGCAATACGCACCACTTCGTCCAACTCATTCTGAAACTGCATTTGCTGGCCCAGGGTCGATACCCCGCGTTCAAACCCCAGCAGCGCCATGGCGATTTTCCAGCCATCACCCGGTTGGCCGATCAGGTTGTCTGCCGAAGCCCGCGCCTGATCAAAAAAAACCTCGTTGAATTCACTGGTACCGGTCAATTGCCGGATCGGCTGTACCCGTATACCCGGCTGGTCCATCTCCACCAGCAAGAACGACAGGCCGCGATGGCCAACACTTCCCGGCTCGGTACGTACCAGCACAAAGCACCAGTCCGACTCATGAGCCAGTGAGGTCCAGACCTTTTGCCCGCTGATCAACCATTGCCCGTGGCCTTCATCGAAGCTGGCGCGGGTCTTTATATTGGCCAGATCCGACCCGGCACCCGGTTCGGAGTAGCCCTGACACCAAAAGTGCTGGCCCGCCAGTATCGGCGGCAAAAAACGTTGCTGCTGTTCCTGGCTGCCAAAGGCCGCAATCGTCGGCCCTACCAGCCCTTCGCCAATATGGCCCATACGTCCCGGGCCGCCCGCCCGTGCGTACTCTTCGAAAAAGATCACTTGCTGGCTGATGCTCAAGCCACGGCCGCCATGCTCGGTGGCCCAGCCAGCACCCACCCAGTGGCCTTGGGCCAAGACCTGTTCCCAGCGCTTGCGCAACCCGGGAGCAAAGTCCTCATCCCCCGGGCCACCGCGAAAGCGCAAAGCTGCAAAGTCACCGCTCAGGTGCTGCTGCATCCACTGCGCAACCTGTTGGCGAAACTGCTCATCTGCTGCGCTAAAACCGATATTCATGTGCACTCTCCGAAAATCTTCCGGGCCAATTGCTCGCGATGAAACGCCGGGGTGCCGAGCATCTGCTCACTGGCCCGGGCTCGCTTGAAATACAGATGCGGGTCGTATTCCCAGGTAAAACCCACGCCACCGTGCAACTGGATGGACTCGGCGGCACACTGGAAAAAGCCTTCACTGGCAAAAATTTTCGCAGTGGCCGCGGCTTCCCCAAGTTGCTCACGGATACCCGGATCACCATCGATATTCAGGCACTCGGCGGCAATGCAGGCAGCGTAGTAACTGGCCGAACGCGCGCATTCGATGGCCAGCATCAAATCGGCACAGCGGTGCTTGATGGCCTGGAAACTGGCGATAGTGCGACCAAATTGTTCGCGGCCGCTGATATAGGCCAGAGTGATGTCCAGCGACTGCTGTGCGCCACCGGTCTGCTCGGCCGCCAGGCCAACACAGGCTATCTGCAGCACATCGCGCAGCATCGGCCAGCCTTGCCCGGGTTCGCTGAGCAACTGATCGTCGTGGACGACTACATCGTTCAGGGTGATGGTAGCCAGGCGGCGGGTCTGATCCAGTGTCGGTTGCCACTGGCAAACAATCCCGGGAGTATCGGCAGGCAGTGCAAACAGGCGGATACCGGCTTCGCCGACGCTGCCCGGCGTGCGTGCGGCAATGATCAACAGCTGGCAATCGCTACCATCGATCACATAGTGATACTCGCCATTGAGGCGATAACCCCCCGCATGGCTCTGCGCATACACCTGCACGCCGCTGTCGTCCCAGCGAGGCGCGCTGGTGTAGGCGAGGCTGGCGCGAATCTCACCGGCGGCAATCAACGGTAGCCAGCGTTCCTTGAGTGCTTCATTGCGACTGAGCAGCAGGGCAGGGGTGGCCAGGCAGCAGGTTGCAAAAAATGGTGTGGGCAGCAGGCAGCGCCCGAGCTGTTCCTGGAGCAGGCTGACTTCTACAAAGCCCAGGCCAAGACCTCCATAGGCCTCGGGGATCGCCAGTGCGGGCCAATACAGCTCCCTGGCCATTCGCGCCCAGGTATCGGTGTCGTACCCCTGATCGCTGGTCATGGCCGTGCGCACCGCAGCGGAGCTGGCCACTTGGTTCAAAAAACGTTCGGCGGATGCCTGAATCATTCGCTGTTCGTCTGTCAGGGCAAGCTCCATATGGGCCTCGTCGTAAAAATACGGATCAAGGCGCCAGCATGAAAGCGCGCAGCACGGGTGCAATCCCTGAGCCGGACTAGTCCGTTTGGTTAGCCCGAGTCAGATTTCGGAGTCCCAGACTACCGTGATATTCCCGGAGTACTTGTCTTGCTCGGACAACATCTGCAGGACATGCTGCCTTTGTATTTCAAAATGCAGCATGGATGGCTTGTTATCAACATAATGCGTGGACTTGAACTGAATCGCCCCGGGTTTCCTAGACACTCTCCAGGCTCGCTGCGTAACGCTTTTCAAACTCTACCGGTGACAGCT
>NZ_WIWL01000009.1:0-8564 GCF_009600105.1 Pseudomonas sp. FSL R10-0056 | reverse complement strand
GAACGGGTCGAGCGCGGCGAAGCCGCAGGGCACGCGGGCGGCCTTGGCGAAATCCACCAGCGCCTGGCCCTGATCGCGCAGCCACTGTTGATGGGTCGGCGATGTCAGCCAGCTTTCGTTGGCCCGGGTTAGGTCGGTCATGTGCCACCTGTATTGTTTTTATGGGTGATTCAACGCTCGCAGACTAAGGGATATGGCACAAAGCTGAAAGCTTTCATCCGGAGCCTGGCGACTTAAATTTCCGGCTCCCGGGGCTGTGACCAGTCGCTGTCCTGCCTGACGATTTCGCGCAGCAGCGCGATGCCCTGTTGCAAGGCTGCGCAGTCACGCTCGCGGGAGTACACCAGGTAGGTGGGGTAGCTGAATTCCGGGGCCTTGGGCACCCGTTCCAGGGCACCGCTGTCCAGATAGCGCTCGACCACACGGGTGCGGAAGTAGCCGCTGCCGCCGTTGTCCAGGATGTAATGCAAAGCCACCGGGCCCAGGTTGAAGCTGATGGCCGCTCGCGCCCTGTCGGGCAGGGCGGCGTCATGCTGGCGGCGAAAACCCTCACCCCATTCGACGTATACATAAGGTTCAGGTTGTTCGGGGCGGCGGATCTGGATCAGTTTTTCCTCCAGCAACTGCTCCACTTGCACACCGGGCCAGTAGGCGGGCTGATAGACCAGTGCAGCATCCAGCAGGCCCATCTCGATCTGACGCAGTAATTGTTCGGCATCGCTGATTTGTATGCGCAAGGCATGGGTGGTGAGGTGCTGACGCAGGGCTTTGGCCCAGTTGAGGATCAGCGGGTTACACAGGCTGACTTCCCCGCCGATATGCAGCAACTGATGCAAGCCTTCGGGGCGCGGCAGATCGCGCCGTGCGGCTTCCCAGGTGTGAAGCAACTGGTTGGCGTACACCACAAAGGCCTCGCCTTCGGGGGTGAGTTTTGCGCCGGCGCGGTTGCGGGTAAACAGGGTGACGCCGAGCAGGCTTTCGAGCTTGTGTACCCGTGCGGTCACGGCCGTCTGGGTAACGTGCAGCTTTTCGGCCGCGCCCACCAGGCTGCCGTAGCGGACAATTTCAAGGAAAGTACGGGCCAGGTCGAGGTCCATAAGCGCGCCAGTGTGCAAGGGGCGTCCAGTGTAAGGCAGAACAGGCAGCGCCTCATCCCCAATCCATTCTCATCGTTGGTCATGGGTGTGTTTCAGTAAAAAACTAATGAGCGTATTTGAAGCCGTCGAGAGCTGTCGGTGAGGCGAGTAAATAATTGAAAAAGGTCGTGAACAGCCTGAAAACTGCTCCAGTACCTCTACCAAGAGTCCATTGCGGATCTGATCTTCGACGATGAAATGATAGGTCTGGCATATTCCCAGACCGCTTTTCGCCATCGATACAACACCGAGTACATCGTCACTGATTTGCACATTGGCCACAGGAATCCGTTCCACCAGTTTGCCATTGTCCATAAGTTGCCACGGTCTGACTCTTCCGCTGCTTGGAACTATAAAGGGCAAACACTGATGATCTTGCAAATCATCCAGGCACTTGGGCACGCCCCTGCTCAACAAATATTGAGGTGCCGCAACCAGACACAACCTGGCATCTTCAAGTTTCCTGGCTATCAGTGCGCTGTCAGGCAAGCTGCCCATACGAATGGCCATGTCAAAATTGTCAGCGACCAGATCCACATTGTGGTTGCTGATGCTCAGTTCGATCCTCACCTGAGGGTGTATCCGACAGAAAGCTGCCAACAAGGCAGGCAGACGGTAGTGACCGTAAGTAGTGGGCGCACTTACTCTCAAGCGGGCGTTCAACACATCGTTGGGGCCAGAGAGTGAACGCTCCACTTCACTGATCTGTGCAAATGCCAGACGTGTCTGGTTCAGATACAGGAGCCCTGCGTCGGTAATGTTCATACGGCGGGTAGTTAGTCTGAGTAACTGAACTCCCAAATGTGTTTCAAGACGTTTTATTGCTCTGCTGATAACCGTGGGTGTCGTTGCCAGCTCGACCGCAGCGGCACTGAGGGAACCGTTTTCTGCCACGGCTATAAATGCCTCAACGTCTGCCAAGTGATCAAATCGACGGGCCATTACCCCTCCCGGAGGCAAAGAGATTGTCATTCACGCGGGTTTATCGGGTAGCAAGTTATATTTAAATTTCTGAAGTGACAAAGGCAAGGGGCCTTTTAAAATCTTTGGAGACAATATGAAACTTTTGAAAGTACTTGCAATAAGTACTGTTGTGGGGGGAGCCAGCTTTACAGTCCAGGCTGCCAAGGTACTGGTTGTCTTGTCGGATGCCAGTGAGCTGGAGCTGAAATATGGCCAGTCAGTATCGACCGGGTTCTATTTCAATGAACTGATGCAACCGGTAAAAATGCTCTTGGATGCTGGTCACACCTTAACGTTTGCAACGCCTTTGGGGCGCGCGCCAACAATGGACAAGGGTTCTTTTGACACGTCCTATTTCGGTGGCAGTGTGGAGGCTCTTAATGATCATAAAGCCCTTATGGACAGACTCAAGATCACTGCAGTGACCGAGTCTCCGGTGGTCAGCCTGTCGCGTATAGAGCAAATGGGTTATGCCCAGTTTGATGCATTGTATGTTCCAGGCGGGCGTGCGCCTTTGCAGGATCTGGCAACCAGCAAGTCGATGGGCAGATTGCTGACCAGCTTTCACGAGCGCGGTAAACCGACAGCGTTGGTGTGCCATGGGCCTGTGGCGTTGTTGTCGACATTGCCGGATGCTTCAGGATTTGTTGAACAACTGGAAATATCCAAGGGTAAAACTCCGGTACCCGACTGGATCTATGCGGGCTACAAAATGACCGTCATGAATAATGTAGAAGAGAAACTTGCCCAACGTCGTCTACAGGGCGGAGAAATGAAATACATGCCCCAAACGGCCTTTGAACAGGCGGGGGGTGATTACAAATCCGCACTCGTGCCGTTCAGCTCATTTATGGTCTCTGATCGAGAACTGATCACCGGTCAAAATCCGGCGTCCACAACCCAGGTTGCCGAAGAGTTGCTCAAACGTTTGCACTAACAATAGTTCCTTTTTCGTGCGGGTTTTTGTAAAAGAGGGTATCGCCTTGAATGTCCAGAAGAGCTACTTATTGTTTTTAGTTGTTTGTATGGTCGGTGGTTTCAGCTCACCAGCCATCTCCGCCTGGGAGGGGCGCAATTTGCGTTTTGGGGTAGAAGCCCTGGTGCCGCCTTTTGAAAGTCGCAATGCTCAAGGAGAACTGGTTGGCTTGAACATCGAACTGGGTAACGCTCTGTGCGATGAGCTTGAGATCCAGTGTCAATGGGTTGATCAGGACTATGCGACCAATATAGATGCCCTTGAGGCTGGGCACTTTGATGCAATCATGCCGATGTCTGCGACTTCATTACGTCGTCAGCGTATTGATTTTACAGAGCCGCTCTATTCGCTGAACTCACGGCTTGTAACACGGAAAAATCAGAATTTATTGCCCTCTCCGGCCTCTCTGAAGGGCAAGCGAGTCGGCGTTCTGGCCGGCACGAGCCGGCAAGCATTTGCCGTGGCGCGCTGGGAAACCCAAGGTGTGGAAATACGGACTTTTCAATTCAATGACGCGTTGGTTCGCAGTCTGGTGGCGGGTGAAATTGATGCTACTTTGCAAGATACCATTGAAATTTCACAGGCCTTGCTGGATACCTCGCAAGGTGAAAGCTTCATGTTTTCAGGGCCCCCTGTCAGTGATGAACTTTTAGGGAGTGGTATTGCAATAGGTGTTCGCCAATCAGACGCAAATCTGCGAGTCGCGTTAAACATGGCCCTGCAGAAGTTGAAAGAAAATGGCCGATACTCACAGATCGTCGATCGCTATTTGAAGGTTGAGTGAGCCAAGGTTTTCAGCAGCCGTTTCTGCAAGCTTGCCGGTTGTAGCTTTTCTGAAGACTGTTGGTGCTTGCCGGCATGCAAAAGCCCTGGCGGAAGGATTCGCCAGGGCTTTTGGTTGACCTTTTAGTGGGGGCGCCAGCAAAACGGGCAGTTGATAGCGGGCGATCGTTTAGAAGGTGTACTTGGACGTCAGCATCAGGCTGCGTGGTTCGCCATAGTAGGTGGTGTTGAAGTTACCCAGCCCCGACAGGTACTTTTTATCGAACACGTTGTTGGCGTTGAGGTTAAACGTCAGGTGTTCGTTGTACTCGTAGCGGGTCATCAGGTTGACCAGCGCGTAGCTG
Organism: Pseudomonas sp. FSL R10-0056; assembly: GCF_009600105.1. Taxonomy (NCBI): domain Bacteria; kingdom Pseudomonadati; phylum Pseudomonadota; class Gammaproteobacteria; order Pseudomonadales; family Pseudomonadaceae; genus Pseudomonas; species Pseudomonas sp. FSL R10-0056. The sequence goes on along the minus strand of NZ_WIWL01000009.1, from coordinate 4,362 downwards.
TGCTGCTCGATGATGTCGTAGTCGCCCTTGGCATCGTTGTAGATCTTGCCGTAGAACGGGCTTTGCCAGTTCACGCCACCGCCCACGGTGACTTTGTTCAGCACCCCCGGCAGGCGGTAAGTGGTGAACAGACGCGCCACGTTTTCCGGCTTGGTGGTTTCCAGCGGGTAGCCGTAGACACGTTCGCCATCATCAGAGCGGGTGCGGGCGTAGGTGTAGCCGGCGATCAGGTTCCAGTCCGGCATCAGTTCACCGGCCAGTTCCAGCTCGATGCCGTTGGTGGTCGCACCATCAAGGGATTCATAGATGCCCAGGTTGGTGTTGGCGTTGGTGCCGACCTGAATCGGTACATTTTTTTGCTCGGTACGGAACACGGCCGCACTGGCATTCAAGCGGCCATCAAAGTACTCGCCCTTCAAACCGAGTTCATAGCTGTTGCCTTCTGTGGGGGCCAGGGTGGCACCGGAACTGCTCTGCTCGGTAAGAGGTTTGTAGATCGAGGTGTAGCTGCCGTACACCGAGTAGTTGTCGTTGATGTCGTAGACAACCCCGGCGTAGGGCGTCACCTCGCCGTGCTGTTTTGCCGTGGTCTTGTTGTCCTGGAACGTGCTGGTCTGCTCGTAGTACTTATAGGTGCTGTTGTACTGGAAATCACTTACGCGGCTGCCAAGGATAATCGACCAGTCGTCTGCCGGCTTGAAGCGTGCAGCGATATAGGCGCTGTTTTGATTTTGGTTGGTTTCGTATTTGCCGTTTTTCGGGAAGTCCGGTCTCGGGTATTTGCCGTTCCAGTCAAAGATGCTGCTCGACAGTTCACGGAATTCGCTGCCGTCGAAGGTCGCGCCGGTCTGGCGGGAGGTCTGGGAGGTTGCGCCCACTACCAGTTCATGTTCGCGGCCAAACAGGGTAAACGGGCCGGTCGCATTGACATCGAAGGTGTTCTGGACGCGATGGCCTTCCCACTGGCCCCAGTAGAAGAACATGCCGTCACCCGTGACCGGATCAGGCATCCCGCCGCTGGCCGAACCCAGCAGGGTGTCGTGGTCGTTGGTTTGCTGGGTGAGGGTGCCTTTGACTTTCCAGTCATTGGCGAAACGGTGCTCCAGGGAGGCGAAGGTGGACTGGATCTGGACGTCGCGGCGGCTCCAGTCGGTGGCCGGGTTGAACGAGCGGCTGAAGTCGGTTTTGGTGTAGTTGGAGAAGTAATACGGGTTGCCGGTCCAGGACGAGCCGCGAGGCTTGATATTCTGGTAGTCCATGCCGAAGGTGAACAGGGTGTCGGGGGTGAGGTCGGCCTGGATGATGCCGTAGAACACGTCATTTTTACGTGAGTAGTGGTCGCGGTACGAGTCGGCATCCTGGTAAACCGCCACCATTCGCCCGCGCACGCTGCCATCGTCATTCAACGGCCCGGAGATATCACCTTCGGTGCGATAGTTGTCCCACGAGCCCGCGCTGGCAGTGACCGATGCCTTGAAGTCGCGGGTCGGTTTTTTGCGAATCAGGTTGACCGTGGCCGACGGCTCGCCCGAGCCGGACAACAGGCCGGTAGCGCCCTTGACGATATCGACGCGGTCATACAGGGCCATATCGACCTTGGTCGCACCTTCATCGAACACGCCGTCATACAGGGTGTTGACCCCGTCGTACTGAAAGTTGGTGATGGCATAGCCGCGGGCCGAGTACTCCATGCGGTCGCTGTCGTAGGCCTGGGTGGAAATGCCCGGCGCGTTGCGCAGTACATCGCCGATGCTCTGTGCGGCTTGATCGTCCATCAGTTGGCGGGTGACTACCGTGACGGTCTGCGGGGTTTCGCGAATCGACAGCGGCAGTTTGGTCGAGCTGTTGCTGGCGCCGGTGGTATAGGAATGGGTGTCTTCGGTGGTCAGCGAGTCGCCCAGGCCCTGGCCTGTGACAGTGGTTGCACCCAGTTCCAGACCTTTGCCTTGGGGGGCGCTCAAAATCACCGTGTCGCCGTTGAGCTGATACGAGATGCCGCTGCCCTGCAGCAGTGACTCCAGTGCCTTGACCGGCTCCAGCGAACCGCTCACTGGACGCGACTTGATGCCTTGCACCTGATCCGGGCTGTAGAGGATCTGCAGGTTGGCCTGCTTGCCCAGTTCATTCAGCGCGCTGGCCAGGGCTTGCGACGGAATGTTCAGGGCCACCGGCGCCGCGCTGGCAAGGGATGCCCCCAGCATGACCGAGGCCATCAGGGCACTGGACAGCAAGGTGTGGCGTACCGTCCGGCGTTGGGTGGCGATCGAAAGAGGGGTCCGGCTCAAGTTGGGTCGTTGCATCGCGTGCCTAGGCTCCGAAGTAAGAAATTTCATTCTTGTTAATAGGAATAGTTATTAGACGCAGCGCGATTGAGAAACCAGAAACAAGTTTCTGATTTAGTTGGTTTTGCCCCGGCCATTACAGGCTTGACCCGCTGATGCAGGGCGGAATGATTGTTCCATATATAGAACGATCAGTACCAATAAACCTATCTAGTCTTATGGATGCGACGAATCTATAGTTGTTGCCATGATTTACAGGAGGTGCAACATGAAAAAAATTCTTGGTGTTTATCAGGCCCCCTGCCCTCATTGGGTCGGCGATGGTTTTCCGGTTCGCACGATGTTTTCTTACGACAGCATGGGCAAACACATCAGCCCGTTTCTGTTGCTGGATTACGCCGGGCCAGCCGAGTTCACGCCCACTACAGAGCGTCGCGGTGTAGGCCAGCACCCGCACCGTGGTTTTGAAACGGTGACCATCGTCTACAAGGGCGAAGTGGAACACCGTGACTCCACCGGCAACGGCGGGGTGATCGGCCCGGGTGATGTGCAGTGGATGACCGCAGCGTCCGGCATCCTGCACGAGGAGTTCCATTCCGAGGCGTTTGCCCGCAGTGGCGGCCCGCTGGAGATGGTGCAGCTATGGGTCAACCTGCCTGCAAAGGACAAAATGGCCGCGCCGGGGTATCAGGGCATCGTCGACCGTGACATCCCCGACCTGGCGCTCAAGGACGATGCCGGCCGTTTGCGCCTGATTGCCGGTGAGTTCGATGGCAAACGCGGCCCGGCCCATACCTTTACGCCGATCGACGTGTGGGATATCCGCTTGAATGCGGGCAAGTCGACTACGCTGGATCTGCACCCGGGCCGCAACACTGCGCTGGTGGTGCTGCATGGTGCGGTCGAGGTCAACGGTCAGGACGTGGTGCGCGAAGGGCAGCTTGCGCTGTTTGAGCGTGATGGCTCGAGCATCCGCCTTGAAGCCAATAACGACGCCGTACTGCTGGTCCTCAGCGGCGAGCCGATCGACGAGCCGATTGTGGGCCATGGGCCGTTTGTGATGAACACCGACGCCGAAATCCATCAGGCGTTTGTGGACTTCCAGTCGGGCAAGTTTGGCCGCATGCCAGCTTAACGACCCATACCTTGTGGGAGCCGGGCTTGCCCGCGATGGCCTCGCCGCGGTTTGCCTGCCTGACCGTGGCGCCTGAATCGCGAGCAAGCCCGCTCCCACAGAGGTATGCGATTTCACACCCGCTCGAAAATCACCGCTATGCCCTGGCCGCCGCCAATGCACATGGTCGCCAGGGCATAACGACCCTGTGTCCGATGCAGCTCATGGATGGCCTTGGTCGCGATGATCGCGCCCGTGGCCCCCACCGGGTGGCCCAGGGCGATGCCCGAACCGTTGGGGTTGACCCTGGCCGGGTCCATATCCAGTTCCTGCATCACGGCACACGCCTGGGCGGCGAAGGCAATGTTGGCTTCGATCACGTCCATGTCACCGATCTTCAAGCCAGCCCGCTTCAATGCCAGCCGCGTTGCCGGTATCGGCCCCAACCCCATCAGCTCGGGTTCAACCCCTGCATGGGCGTAGGCCACCAGCCGCGCCATCGGCGCAAGATTGCCCGCCAGTACTGCCGCGCCACTGGCCAGCACCAGCGCCGCCGCCCCATCATTGAGCCCTGATGCATTGCCTGCAGTCACGCTGCCGTCTTTCTTGAAGGCCGGTTTCATCAGCGCCAGCTGCTCCAGGGTAGTGGCCCGCGGGTGCTCGTCCTGGCTGAACATCACACTGCCTTTGCGGCTGCGTACCTCGACGGTGGCGATCTGGCTGTCGAAGTAACCTTGCTCGACAGCCCGGGCGGCGCGTTGCTGGTCTTCAAGCGCCAGAGCGTCCTGGGCCTGGCGGCTGATGCTGTTGCGTTGGGCGATATTCTCGGCCGTTACACCCATATGAATGCCGTGGAACGGGTCGTGCAAAATACCCAGCATGTAGTCGAGCATTGGCGTATCGCCCATGCGCGCACCCCAGCGGGCGGCGGGCATCAGGTAGGGGCCGCGGCTCATGGCTTCGGCC
>NZ_WIWL01000008.1:0-8769 GCF_009600105.1 Pseudomonas sp. FSL R10-0056 | reverse complement strand
GGCGGCCACTGCCGGCCAGGGTGTCCAAAGCCAAACGACCCGGCAGCACCGTGGCCTGGCGCAAGGTCGCTTCGGTCATTTGCAGGGCTTGCCACGCGGCTTCATGGCTGGCATCGGCTGCGCGCCATTGCTCGCACGCCGCAAACACCTGAGGCGGCGCCGCACCGGATTGGGTTTTGACCAGCCAGTCAATCGCCTGGTCAAGGACATGGGGGGCGAATCCTGGCGGCGACGAACCAGCGCTCACAGGGCGTTACGCATCAGAAAACAATGGCGAATGGCCGTGGCCATGTATTTTTCCACTGAACTCACGCTCACCCCCAGGCGCTCGGCAATAGCCTGATAGCCAAGCCCTTCAAGGCGTGACAGCAAAAAGGCAGTGCGTACATTGGCTTTTAGGCCCTCGAGCAACGCATCGATGCGGGTCAGGGTTTCCAGCAGGATCAAACGTTCTTCGGGGGCAGGCATGTGCTGCTCGGGCAAGTGAGCCAGCGCTTGCAAATAGGCCTGCTCGACTTTCTGGCGGCGGAAGCGGTCAATCAACAGGCCCTTGGCAATGGTGCTCAGCCAGGCCCGTGGCTCGCGCAAATGCGCAACCTGTTCCGGCTTGCCCAGCACATAAAGAAAGGTGTCCTGCGCCATGTCGGCAGCATTGTCGGTATCTCGCAGGCGCCTGCGCAGCCAGTTCAGCAGCCAGCCATGGTGATCGCTGTAGAGGCTTTGCACATCTGCGTGCAGCAACGGCGGGTTCGGCGGGGATGGCGACACGGAAACCCTCGGGACGTGCCGTGGGCACACTGCGAATAGGAATGGGTCGCAATCATATTCGCAGTACCGGCCAGACTCAAGCCCTGGACGGCTTGCGCGGGTCAATCAGCGCCCTGTCGCCGCCAGGACGGCGGCGACAGGGGCATGCATCAAGGGATCAGCGAGTACACCAGCGAGGAGATCGCAATCAGGCCGATAACCGTCACGAACACGTTGGAGATCTGCCCCGAGTACTGGCGCATAGACGGCACCCGGCGAATCGCGTACATCGGCATCAGGAACAGAATGGCTGCAATCACCGGCCCGCCCAAGGTTTCAATCATCACCAGGATGCTCGGGTTGAGCGTGGCCACAGCCCAGCACACCACCAACATGAAAGCGGCCGTCATGCGGTCCAGGTTTTTCGCGCCCGGGCGCTTGCCGGTTTTCAGTACCAGGCCTTTAAGGCCTTCGCTGGCGCCGATGTAGTGGCCCAGAAAGGACTTGGCAATGGCCACAAAAGCAATCAGTGGCGCGGCAAAAGCGATGGTCGGGTTACTGAAATGGTTGGCCAGGTAGGACAGGATCGACAGGTTCTGCGCCTTGGCTTCGGCCAGTTGTTCCGGCGACAGGGTCAGCACGCAACTGAACACGAAGAACAGCACCATCACTACCATCAGCAGGTGAGCACGGGACAGGATCTGCGAACTGCGCTCATCGGCATTGGCGCCATACCGGCGCTTCTGGTCTACGGCGAACGCCGAAATGATCGGTGAATGGTTAAAGGAAAAAACCATCACCGGAATCGCCAGCCACAAGGTATGCAGCAATACCGAAGGCGCAGGCAGCGTAGTCGCGGTACTGAGAATGCCGCCGTTCCAGTGCGGGATCAAAAACACCGCCAAAAACAGCAACGCCACGATAAACGGGTAGACCAGCATGCTCATGGCCTTGACGATCACCTGCTCGCCGCAGCGCACCACAATCAGCAAGCCCAGAATCAGCACCAGCGACAGGATTGCCCGTGGAGGTGGAGTGATATGCATCTGGTTGAGCATAAAGCTGCCAACCGTGTTGGTCAGCGCTACGCTATAGATCAGCAGGATCGGGAAGATGGCCAGGAAGTACAGCAACGTAATCACAGCACCCGCACGCAGGCCGAAATGTTCTTCAACCACGTCAGTGATATCTGAGCCTTCACGCCCGGAGAGAACGAAGCGGGTCATGCCGCGGTGAGCGTAAAAGGTCATCGGGAACGCCAGCAGCGCCAGGATCAGTAACGGCCAAAAGCCGCCAAGCCCTGCGTTGATCGGCAAAAACAAGGTACCTGCGCCAATCGCCGTGCCAAACAGGCCCAGCATCCAGGTGGTGTCATGACGATTCCAGCGAGTGAGGGTCGCTGGTGTCTCGTCGAAGCGTTCGTCGACGCTGTTAGCCTGGTCATTCATCCGGTCGAATCTCCGCTAGCCGGTCGTTACCACGCAGCCGGGGCGGACAAGAAACATCTTGCTGACATCGCCCCGGCCATAAGAGGGGCGCGATTGTCCGGGATTAGACATAAGAAGCAAAGGTTTAGCTGAGCAATGGTCGAAATGATGTCACGTTGCAAAGCAATACCTGGACACCAATTGATACACTATTGAAGTCCCCCCATCGCTCAAAAGGCCCGAGAACCATGCATTTTGCCCGACGTTTTCCCGTTTTTATCGGCTTGTGCCTGCTGGCTGCAGCGCCCATGGCCAGCGCCGACGGTCTGATGATTACCTGGCCCGGCGGCTGGGAAGTGCAGGCCGTCCCCCCTGCCCCGGACGACAGCAGTGTGCGCCAGCGGGCGGTGAAGAACGATGCCAATGGTGACCCGCAGATGGTTATGGAGCTGACTCAGTCGACCCTGGCGCCCGAGCACAAGGTCAATATGGAGGCGGTGTTGCTGCAAATGCGCAAAACCTTGCAGCAGAATTTCGCCAAAGGCGGTTACCAGAGCGCTTGCAACAAGATCCACAGCAGCACCCTGGGCGGGCTGGACGCATTGCAAACCACCTGCAAGATCACCCAGAACGGCAACCACGTGATCACTCAGACCCTGGTGGCCGCCACCCAGGGCAACAGCGCCTACGCCCTTTCCTACGCAGGCCCGGCTGACGGCTACAAAGCCAACGAGCCTGAGGTCAATGGCATTCGCGCCAGCTTGCGGCTGGGGCAATAATCGGGTAGCACTTGCCTCTGTGGGAACGAGCCTGCCCGCACCCACAGTTCAGGCAGTGCCTACGGGATCAGCACCACTTTGGCGCACGCACCTTCATTGACCTGCGCATAACAGGCCAGTCCGTCCGCCAGGGCCGCTTCCTGAAAACCACCCGGTGCCGGCAACAGCCCTTGATCGAAGTACTGGCCAAACTGATTGAGCCTTTGCGCACAATCGCCGCAGCTATACAGCAGCGTGTTGACCCCGACCAGCGACCCGCCCTTGCGATACAGGGCCAGCGCAGGCAAATGCACATGACCGTCCAGCGGTGCGGCAATAAAGGCGATTCGCCCGAAAGTGCGCAACGCCGACACTGCCGCTGGCAACCAATGGCCAGTGGTGTCGAAAATCACTTCAGCGCCACCTGCAAATACCTCATTCACTTGAGCCCCCAGCGACTCCGGTTTATCCAGAACCAGCACTTCAAGGCCCTGCTCCAGCAGCACCTGCGCCTGCTCGGTACGACGCACCGCCGCCAGCACCCGCGCGCCAAGCACTTTCGCCAGCGCGATAGCCGCGGTGCCTACCGCGCCATTGGCACCGATCACCAGCAAACGGGTATCCGCGCCTACACCCGTTCGTTGCAGAGCATCCCACGCCGTGGTGTAAGGCACGCCCAGGCTGGCGGCCTGCTCAAAACTCAGCGACTTGGGTTTCAGCGCAACGCCTTCAATCGGCAAGACCAAATAGCTCGCATGAGAACCGTCCCGGTAGAACCCCAGTTCCTTACCCGTACCCCAGACTTCCTGCCCCACCAACGCCTGCGGTCCATCCACGATCACCCCGGCAAAATCCCGACCGGGCACGCGGGGCAAGGTGGTGTAGGGAAAACGGCCGAGTACATTTTTCACATCGCTGGGGTTCAGGCCCGCAGCCCTGACCTGCACCAGCACTTCATTGGCACCAGGTACCGGCAGCGGCAACTCAACGAGGTTCAGCGCCGCCAGATCACCGGTTTTGGAAAATTGCAGTGCTTTCATATTCAGCCCTCTGGATGCTGTAGAGATGCCCCAGTTTATGGCCGACAAGCGTGGTGCTTCTGCCAATGCCTTCTGTCTGCCGGACAAGTTCAGATCTCTGCTACCTGACCTGAGGCATACAAAGAAGGACTCACACCCAGCTCGCGTCGGAACATATCGCTGAAACTGCTGGGCGAATAACCAAGCGAGCGTGAGATCTGGCTAACAGAAGCGCCCTGGATCAGCTCGGCCGCGGCGGTTGCCAATTGCACCTGCCGCCGCCACTGGGCGAAGCCCATGCCCAGTTCGCCCTGAAAAAGACGGGCCAGGGTTCGTACACTGGCCCCGGCGTTCTCGGCATGTTGCTCAAAGGCGATATCCAGCGAAGGGCTGGCCATGACCGACTGGCACAGGTTGAGCAGGCGCCGGTCCGGGGTATCGGGCATGGGCACCTTAAGCTGGGTTCGGCGGGCCCGCTGCAATTCCAGCAACGTCAGATTGAGCAGAGCCTCGGTGTAGGCCGTTTGCCCGTCCGCCTGCTCCACCAACTTGATAATCAGCTCTCTGAGCAAGCGGCCGACTTCAATCACCTGTACACGACGGTCCAGGGTGCTGGCCAGCTTGGGTGGCAAATAGATATTTCGCATCTGCAAATCCGACACCACGCGAATCCCGTGGGGCACCTGCGGCGGCAACCACACCGCCCGCTGCGGTGGCACGGCCAGGGCTTCATCCGGGGTATCGACCCACATCACGCCGCTGCTTGTGAAGAGCAACTGCCCCCACTCGTGCTGATGCGGCTCGATATACAGGCCACGGGGATAAGTACGCGCCAAGGGTTGTACCCGCACATCGGTGTCAGACAAATCGGGTGGAACGGCAAGCGCCATATACGGTACACATCAGAAAAGTGAGCGATTAAGGGAACGAGGTTATAGTGCCTTGATTCCACCCAAAGCGCCCCAACCTGACAGATTTGTCATCTGTCCATCAGTTGCCTGACAGTCCCTGTCGCTCAGGCTGACGTTTTTTCGTATAGAGGATCTCGATGAAGACTCCATTGCGCCTTTTCGCTCTCTCGGCCCTGTTGTTGACCTCTTTGGCGCAAGCGGCCGAACAACTGACCATTGATGTGCACCGCGATGCCAACTGCGGCTGCTGCAAAGCCTGGATTTCTCACCTTGAGAGCAACGGCTTCAAGGTCAATGACCATGTAGAAACGGATATGGCCAGCGTCAAACAGCGCCTCGGTGTGCAGCCCCGGCTGGCGTCGTGCCATACCGGAGTGATCAACGGCAAGTTCGTTGAAGGTCACGTGCCTGCCGAGCAAGTGGTGGCACTGACCCAGCGCAACGACCTCAAGGGTATCGCTGTACCGGGCATGCCAATGGGCTCGCTGGGTATGGAAATGGGTGACCGCAAGCACGCCTACCAGGTGATCGGCCTGGGCAACGACGGTAAAGACCAGGTGATTGCCGAGTACCCTGGCAACTGAAATACGCGAGGCGCGCGCACCACATCGGTGCGCGCGCCCTGTTTTTTTGCAGAACCGCCCCCCATCCCCATAGCAACTGACGAGCGGAGCGAGGCTGCGTTCGGGCGCGTAGCGGCCGTGAACCCTGCGAACCCGATTGGGCTAGCATATCGCAGTGTCTGATTTTACGGCTGCTGCGCAGCCGAACACAGCCTCGCTCCGCTCGTCAGCTGCTACAAAGACTGAAACAGACTTTGTGATAGATACTTTTCCTACAAGACAACTCTCATTGCCTTACAAAAAACACTGCCTTTAGCTAGCAGCTTGACCCATCTCTTCTACACTCAACGCTGTCGCATCTACGGCGTGTATTTGTCGTATTTGAATAATCGGATCTTCTTCGCCCGTGATAGGCCAACTTGGGGCTGGGTTGCAGCTGTTGGTGCATTCCTTGCAGTGCCCAAATCATCTTTTACGCATTTTTGCCGTGGATGACATGGCCGATCAGTCAGTGGGGAAGTGCCGGCCGGGTGGCCGTTAGCAGATCAATAAATACAACGGGAGAGATTCATGATCAGTGCTGCTGCGCCACATCAAGAAGAACGTCTGACCCCGCAAGTTGTGAATGAGCTGATTTCACTGCCAGATCTGGCCCCTGCAGGGAGGCCCGCGCTGGCGGTGATAAACGCCAATCCCAATAAAAAGAAGGTGCTGTTTGTCACCTCCGAACTGGCCGACCTGGTGAAGACCGGTGGCCTGGGTGATGTGTCGGCAGCACTGCCGCGGGCCATGCGTCACTTGCATGATGTACGGGTGCTGATCCCCGGCTACCCACAAGTGCTCAACAGCGACAACCCGATCCACATCATCGGTGAACTCGGTGGCCATGCCGCCCTGCCCGCCTGCAAGATCGGACGCATGGACATGACCGACGGCCTGGTCATCTATGTACTGATCTGCCCTGAGCTTTATGAGCGCGAAGGCACGCCCTACGGCGCCAACAATGGCCGCGACTGGCCCGACAACCACATCCGTTTCGCCCGCCTGGGGCTGGCTGCAGCCGATATCGCTGCCAATCTGGCACAGATACACTGGCAACCCGACCTCGTGCATGCCCACGACTGGCCCGCGGGGCTGGCCCCGGCCTATATGCACTGGCGCGGGCAACGCACCCCCACCCTGTTCACTATTCACAACCTCGCCTACCAGGGCGTATTCAGCCGCGCCTGCTGCCCGGAGCTGGGCATCCCGCACCATGCCCTGCAACAGGACGGTATGGAGTTCTACGGCAAACTGTCGTTTCTCAAGGCCGGCATGGCTTACGCCAGCCACATCACTACGGTCAGCGCGACCTACGCCGCCGAAATCACCACCCCGGCCTTTGGCTGCGGACTCGATGGCTTTTTGGCCAGCAAGACCCAACAAGGCCTGTTGAGCGGTATTCCCAATGGCATCGATGAAAGCTGGGAAGCCACCACCGACCCCCATCTGGTGGCGCCCTTCGGTATCGGTGACTGGGATGCCCGCGCCGTCAATACCACCCATGTGCGTACCCTGTTCGGCCTCAACCCCTCCAAAGGGCCATTGTTTGCCGTCGTGTCGCGCCTGGTTTACCAGAAGGGCCTGGACCTCACCGAAGCCGTGGCCGCCTTTATCGTCGCTTCGGGCGGGCAGATTTGCATCATCGGCCGCGGTGAACCCGAAGAAGAACAGGCCATGCGTGAACTTGCCTTGCGCTTCCCGGGTCAGATCGGAGTACGCATCGGTTTCAATGAAACCGATGCACGGCGCATGTTCGCGGGCAGCGACTTTTTGCTGATGCCCTCGCGCTATGAACCCTGCGGTTTGAGCCAGATGTATGCACAACGCTTCGGCTCGCTGCCAGTAGCGCGCAACACCGGCGGCCTGGCGGACACCATCGAAAACGGCGTGACCGGTTTTCTGTTCGACGAGTCCACCGTGGCCAGCTACGAGGAAGCACTCAAGCGCGCCTTCAAGGTGTTCAGCTACCCCAAACTGTTGAATGCCATGCGCTGCCGCGCAATGGCCGCTCCATTCAACTGGTGCAAGGCCGTGGAACCCTATGCCGAGCTGTATGAGCAACTGGTTGCCAAGTCATTGCTTCGCACCGTGAAGCCATGAGCCCTGCGGATCTGCCTGACGTTCGTTCATTTATCGCCATCAAGGGAACCGCCAATGAGCGAAGCGCAACTTGAAGTACTCGCCGGCCGGGCCGGACTGGCCGTTGACTGGATTGATGCCAACGGCCAGCCACAGAGGGTCAGGCCACAGGTGCTGGAGGCCATTCTGGCGGGGCTGGGATTGCCCGCCGACAGCGCCGAAGCCATCGAAACCAGTCTGCTCAACCTGCAACTGGAGCAGCAGAACAAACGCCTGCCGCCCTTGCTCACGGCAGACGTCGGCAAGGCCCTGGACTTGTCACGCTACTTTCACGCCCATAGTCAGTGCATCGTGCATCTGGAGAACGGCGATGCGTTGCCAATCCAGCTGGATGCCGACGCCATGTTGCCGGGCATGATCCCCGTCGGCTACCACCGGGTGCAGCTGGAAGATCAACAGTTCACCCTGGCCGTGGCCCCGGCCAGGTGCTTCAGTATCGGCGATGCCCTGCATCAGACAGCGCCACGGGCATGGGGTGTCAGCGTGCAACTGTACTCGCTGCGGCGCCACGGCGATGGCGGCTTTGGTGATACCCGGGCACTCGAAACCCTGTTGCAGGCTGTGGGTGAGCGCGGCGCCGATGCGCTGGCGATCAGCCCCCTGCACGCCATGTTCAGCAGCGCGCCCAAACATTACAGCCCGTACTCACCTTCCAGTCGCCTGTTTCTCAACAGCCTGTATGCAGCACCCGCCAGTATCCTTGGCGAGGAGGCACTGCACAGGGCCATTGAAGCCACAGGCCTGAGAGACGAACTGCAACGTCTTGAACAGTTGCCGCTGATCGACTGGCCAGCCGCAACCCTGGCCAAACAGACATTGCTGCGTCAGCTCTACAACGACTTTGCCCGGGACGAACACCCGCTGCTGGCCGACTTCAATCACTTTCGCGAGCTGGGTGGCGAAGCACTGGAAAACCACTGCCGCTTTGAGGCCCTGCAGGAAACCTGTGTGGCCGGGCATCACAGCTTCGACTGGCGCGAGTGGCCCGAACAATGGCGCAACCCCGACAGCCCGGCGCTATTGCGGTTTGCCGAGGGGCACCAGGCGCTCATCGGTTATTACGCCTTTTGCCAATGGCTGATCGCCCGCTGCCTGGACCGGGCCCAGACCACGGCGCGTAGCAGCGGCATGGCCATCGGCCTGATCGCCGACCTGGCCGTGGG
>NZ_WIWL01000007.1:0-9491 GCF_009600105.1 Pseudomonas sp. FSL R10-0056 | reverse complement strand
TTTACGCGTAGTGGGCCACTGACTCGGACAAGGAAACCGCACATGCTCATCGAACAAGAAGTGGTAAGGCGCGGCCTGCTGTTAATGAAACTGACACATCCAGCTGAGGCCGCGCTGACCAGCGCATTGCTAGAAACGCTCGACTATGAAAAAAGCGTCCTCCGAGACCCCAACCAGCTTCGGGTAATGGTATTTACGCTGGGAAAAAAACTGTCCACCCAAGGTAAAAAAGGGCTGATCAGTTGGAATGCCTGGTTGCTGCAGTTTGTGAAAGACGGTGCCTTGAGTGAAGAACAGGCCGCCGACTTCAAACGTCAGGCTGAGGATATCCGGCGATGAACGTTTGTTATGGTAACGATCCGTTCGCCGCGATCAGTACGTCGCCTGAGGTGCTGGCCACCCTGCGCTTGCACCTGCGCACGATCGAACAAAGCGCTGACACCCTGCAGGTGCATCTGGCCAGCGAACGGGCGCAAGGGTTTGTCGAAGCGCTGGAAGTGCTCAAGGTGCTTAAGCCCGCCGAACTGGAAAGCCTGTACCTGATCATGGATGACGCCGCTCAGGCGCGCGTCACGGCGCTGCTGCTGTGATCGGTGACGGGATTCACGAAGACGCGCTGCAGCACCTGGTGCAACAGAGCGCGGTCAGGGAGTTTGTCGCCGGCCGTGATACCACCCGTACCAAGTGGACGTTTTCGGTACGCCTCGGCGGGCCGCACTCGCGGCTGATCCCGGTACGGTCGAGGCGGGAGGCGATTCGTACCTGGGCCAGCCTGACGGCAGTGGGGCGGTTTGCCGAAGGGCTCGGCGTGCGAGGCTTTGCGGTGGAACTATGAAGTTTCGCGCCCGCGAAACTGGCCACGGCTTTTAGTTATCGAGAGCGTCGAGCAAATTTGCCCAAGTAGGGGCTTCCCCTGGCTTCGCGTTGTGAGGCAATGCAGGTTTAGGCTCGGGTTTATGCTCGATCAGCCGAAGTGATTGTTGCAGCTCTTGTATCTCTGCACGCAGCAATCGAACCTCTTCAACCAACGAGTGTAGGGCTGGGTGTAAGGCGTCCATTTCAGGTGTAGGGGAAGTGTAGGGCGAGGGTGTCGGGTCAAGTGTAGGGCGGTGTAGGGTGATCCCCTGTGGTTCGCCATAAACACGGATCATTTCTGATAGGTCTATAACCTTTTGCCCTTTACCGTCTAGGCCTGCAGTTACACGGCCTTTAGACACGGCCTCATGCAATGTTGACCGGTGTAAACCGTAGAGTTTTGCCATGCGGCCGATGGTTAATTTTGCCATGTAGGGCAGTGTCGGGTTCTGTCTGTAGGGTGCCCTACAGTCTACTGCTATTTATGAGACTTAACCGACCATTCCCTAACGCGGTCCGGGGGACCTTGTTCGCTACCGTGCGGGTAGGCAGCGCAGCTGCCAGACCCACACGGCAGCTTGTGAAAGACACAGGGTTTGCGCTGGGCGAGCAAACGCAATATCTTTGGGTAATAGATACATAGCATTAAAACGAAAAAACCCTGCCAAGGCAGGGTTTCATTCGGGCCAGCGGCGACGGCAATCGCTCTGGCCAAGGTCTCGGGGAATCTCTGCTTTTCGGTGCGGGGAACGAGACCTGGTAAGCCAATTCTGTCGGGAAAACTCCCGTCTGTCCAGCTTCCAGCCTCCCCCGACACCTCTTCCCGACGCTTGGAATCAAGATGCTTTGGGCCCGGGAAGTAATAGCTGCCGATCAAGGGGATCTCTTCACGGCAGCCGGTATAGCCGGTTAGGTGCGACCCGCAAGGGCGAGAAGGCAATGGCAGGGCAGCGTAAAAACCCAACCACGGGCGCTGTCACTGTCCTAAAACCCACCAACCGCCAGACGCCGAAGAGGGCAGGGGGCGCAGTGGTAAACAATCCCCGAAAGTCTGGAACGCCTGTTGGGAGTGGGAGCCGGGTGGCGCACCTGGAACAAAATCCTCACTGCGTGGAGTCATGCGAGACGCTTTTTTTAAAAGCCGATCGTAGGGGCTCCCACGCCAGTGGGAGCCATCAAGAGCGTCGCGTAGCCATCATTATTGCCGCCAGTGGGCGGCCTTAGACTGGCGTCAGCCATCATTGCTCGTGCTCTTGTCTCTCAGGGTTATTACCCGCTTTGGATCTTTCCCAGCGAGTGGGGGTCCCCCTTTAGGGGGTCGAGCTGGTGAGCGCGTAGCGCGAATGCTCTTGGCTTTTTGCCCTTTTGTACCTTTTCACCTTTATACCTCTCCTATTGGCGTTCTATTGCTGAAGCAATAGCCAACGCAATAGAACGACCAATAGAACGCCACATAGATAATCCAAGACAAAAGCAGAGCAACAGCGCGCCATCCCTACGGTCTGTCGTGGCCGCCCTGCGGGACGCCCAAACCTTCCGGGGGAGCGCCCCGTCAGGCTTTCAGGGTTCCGACTCGCTGCGCGAGCCTCCACCCTCTTTCCTCCCCTGCGCCCTGGACGGGCTTGTCTCGAAAATTCACCCGCGTGCGCGCCCGGCAAAGCCGGACCAACCTGCATTCTGCCATTGCGCGACGTCTCGTTGCGGTCCGTTGTCCCTTTCTCGACTGCTCCATCGCGAATCCAGGTTGGTCCGGTTTTACCTGACGCGCACGCAAGCGGTGCGGCCGGATGCTGCGCACCC
This sequence comes from Pseudomonas sp. FSL R10-0056, assembly GCF_009600105.1. Taxonomy (NCBI): domain Bacteria; kingdom Pseudomonadati; phylum Pseudomonadota; class Gammaproteobacteria; order Pseudomonadales; family Pseudomonadaceae; genus Pseudomonas; species Pseudomonas sp. FSL R10-0056. The sequence continues at coordinate 6,836 of NZ_WIWL01000007.1, read as the reverse complement.
TGGTTTCGCCCTGGACGGGCTGCACCAGGGCAGAACGGAAAAATTTGGCCTGGGGGCCATTTTTCCTCACCCCCCTCGTGGGCTCGGGTGGTGTCTGTCCAGCTGTTTCCGCCGTCTTCGCCGGCGGTTTATCAGAGCGGCTAAGGCCGCTCTGGAAGCAGCTTTCAGCTGCCCAAAGTCTGCTGCGTTACCATGCAATTTTCGCCTAGGAGCAAACCTTATGCAGCGTTTAGCCAAACCCTCGGACTACGTCCGGCAAGACGTTCTCGGTCAATCGACCTACGTGCTTCCCTGGGAGCCGCGGCTGTGCCCGGGAAATCCTGCGGACGATCCGGAACTGGGCGCGCAGCTCTATAACGAATTTGCCTGCAACGCCGCTCAGGGCGTGACACCGCGATCACCAGCCGAACAGCTGTCTGACATCATCGGTTGGGCCATAGTTACGCCTGGAGAAGCCGCACGCAGCTTGGCGGCTGACCTCGCGGCGACCTACCAGGGTAAGCATCAGTTTCTAATGGAGGATTTGGAGCTTGGGGATGAGGAAACCAAGCCGCACCGAGCGCACCTGATTTTTCACAATGAGGATATTCGTGATCTGTCGGCTTCACGAGTGATGGCTTTACGTGAACGTATGGTTTTTTAGGTTTATCTATTCATAGCTATAAAATTTAATAAACTGGCAGTTGTGATATATAAAATCGGCGGATATTCAATGAATTATTATGCATCTCTTGGGAATAAAAGTTGTGTCGCAGAAGTTATCGATCCTTTCTTTTTAGCCAAACACATGGATCTTGATTTTAAGAAAACTGGATTGATAAATTTTGATTCCTTGAAAGAAATACATACTTATATAGATGTTTGTTTGAAATTTTTAAGCGATGAAATTATTTTTCTTTCTAACGCATATACTTATTGCGAGCAATACTATTGCGAAAAAATTGTGAGTTGTGTTATGGAGGAAATTGAAGACCGCAGTAAAAAGCTTGGTTATATTTGTTGTGATCTTTTTAGCGAGCTTGCTTCTTCAGAAAAAGCCGCTAAGAAAGCGAAAGAGGATAATATTCGTGAGCCGCTAAACCAAGATCAGTATCAGGAGTTAGCGTCTTCTGAAATTCATAAATTCTTGAAATTTATCGATGAAAAATTCGGATTGAGTTTTATTCAAAAAGATATTTTAGACCAATTTACTAGTATGGCTAATGGGCTTTCCCATTGGATAGGCTTGGATGCAGTAAACCATTTTACTTCTAAGCTTTCTAGGATAAATAGAGAGATTAATTCATTTGAGCGTGCTTTTTCTAAGGCATACAATCAAATTGATTTTGTAAAAAATGCTTTTTTTTCTCAAAATATTAGTTATGTCAATGGAGATGTTGATTACGCTAAAATATACCGAATTTCAAAAAAGAATTTTGGCTATGATAACTTTATGGAGATTATTTGGTGGGGCTCAATAGTTCACACAATTATGAGTGTAAGTGAAGTCGAAAAAGAATTTAGGCCATCTAATCTCCAAAGTGGTTTGAATTTCGAAAAACATGTTGAAAAGCTTTACATAGGTCTTGGCTACTCTGTTTCTACTACTCCGATAACAGGAGATTTCGGAGTTGATCTTCTAGCTACTTCAAACACAGAAAAAATTGCAATTCAGTGTAAAAAATACGCGACGCCTGTAGGTCCAGATGCGGTTATGCAGGTTTATTCAGGAGGAGCGTATTATGGATGTACGAGGTTTTCTGTTTTTTCAGTAAATGGTTTTACAAATGCAGCTACGGAAATGGCAAGTAAGTTAAGAGTTGAACTTTTTAATATTAAATTAGCCGTATAAATCTGTTAAATCTAAGAGAAACGCCTCCTGAGCGCATCTACCGTGTTACGAGTAACGCGTCCTATGTTCAAAAGGCCCCCACACTTGAGAGAGTGCTGGGGGCCTTTTTTTCTGGGCACGGAAACCAACCCCCCCCTACACTGGTACGCCAGCCCCCCCTGCTGTGGTTTTACGCGTAGTGGGCCACTGACTCGGACAAGGAAACCGCACATGCTCATCGAACAAGAAGTGGTAAAGCGCGGCCTCAGCTGGATGTGTCAGTTTCATTAACAGCAGGCCGCGCCTTACCACTTCTTGTTCGATGAGCATGTGCGGTTTCCTTGTCCGAGTCAGTGGCCCACTACGCGTAAAACCACAGCAGGGGGGGCTGGCGTACCAGTGTAGGGGGGGGTTGGTTTCCGTGCCCAGAAAAAAAGGCCCCCAGCACTCTCTCAAGTGTGGGGGCCTTTTGAACATAGGACGCGTTACTCGTAACACGGTAGATGCGCTCAGGAGGCGTTTCTCTTAGATTTAACAGATTTATACGGCTAATTTAATATTAAAAAGTTCAACTCTTAACTTACTTGCCATTTCCGTAGCTGCATTTGTAAAACCATTTACTGAAAAAACAGAAAACCTCGTACATCCATAATACGCTCCTCCTGAATAAACCTGCATAACCGCATCTGGACCTACAGGCGTCGCGTATTTTTTACACTGAATTGCAATTTTTTCTGTGTTTGAAGTAGCTAGAAGATCAACTCCGAAATCTCCTGTTATCGGAGTAGTAGAAACAGAGTAGCCAAGACCTATGTAAAGCTTTTCAACATGTTTTTCGAAATTCAAACCACTTTGGAGATTAGATGGCCTAAATTCTTTTTCGACTTCACTTACACTCATAATTGTGTGAACTATTGAGCCCCACCAAATAATCTCCATAAAGTTATCATAGCCAAAATTCTTTTTTGAAATTCGGTATATTTTAGCGTAATCAACATCTCCATTGACATAACTAATATTTTGAGAAAAAAAAGCATTTTTTACAAAATCAATTTGATTGTATGCCTTAGAAAAAGCACGCTCAAATGAATTAATCTCTCTATTTATCCTAGAAAGCTTAGAAGTAAAATGGTTTACTGCATCCAAGCCTATCCAATGGGAAAGCCCATTAGCCATACTAGTAAATTGGTCTAAAATATCTTTTTGAATAAAACTCAATCCGAATTTTTCATCGATAAATTTCAAGAATTTATGAATTTCAGAAGACGCTAACTCCTGATACTGATCTTGGTTTAGCGGCTCACGAATATTATCCTCTTTCGCTTTCTTAGCGGCTTTTTCTGAAGAAGCAAGCTCGCTAAAAAGATCACAACAAATATAACCAAGCTTTTTACTGCGGTCTTCAATTTCCTCCATAACACAACTCACAATTTTTTCGCAATAGTATTGCTCGCAATAAGTATATGCGTTAGAAAGAAAAATAATTTCATCGCTTAAAAATTTCAAACAAACATCTATATAAGTATGTATTTCTTTCAAGGAATCAAAATTTATCAATCCAGTTTTCTTAAAATCAAGATCCATGTGTTTGGCTAAAAAGAAAGGATCGATAACTTCTGCGACACAACTTTTATTCCCAAGAGATGCATAATAATTCATTGAATATCCGCCGATTTTATATATCACAACTGCCAGTTTATTAAATTTTATAGCTATGAATAGATAAACCTAAAAAACCATACGTTCACGTAAAGCCATCACTCGTGAAGCCGACAGATCACGAATATCCTCATTGTGAAAAATCAGGTGCGCTCGGTGCGGCTTGGTTTCCTCATCCCCAAGCTCCAAATCCTCCATTAGAAACTGATGCTTACCCTGGTAGGTCGCCGCGAGGTCAGCCGCCAAGCTGCGTGCGGCTTCTCCAGGCGTAACTATGGCCCAACCGATGATGTCAGACAGCTGTTCGGCTGGTGATCGCGGTGTCACGCCCTGAGCGGCGTTGCAGGCAAATTCGTTATAGAGCTGCGCGCCCAGTTCCGGATCGTCCGCAGGATTTCCCGGGCACAGCCGCGGCTCCCAGGGAAGCACGTAGGTCGATTGACCGAGAACGTCTTGCCGGACGTAGTCCGAGGGTTTGGCTAAACGCTGCATAAGGTTTGCTCCTAGGCGAAAATTGCATGGTAACGCAGCAGACTTTGGGCAGCTGAAAGCTGCTTCCAGAGCGGCCTTAGCCGCTCTGATAAACCGCCGGCGAAGACGGCGGAAACAGCTGGACAGACACCACCCGAGCCCACGAGGGGGGTGAGGAAAAATGGCCCCCAGGCCAAATTTTTCCGTTCTGCCCTGGTGCAGCCCGTCCAGGGCGAAACCAGGGTGCGCAGCATCCGGCCGCACCGCTTGCGTGCGCGTCAGGTAAAACCGGACCAACCTGGATTCGCGATGGAGCAGTCGAGAAAGGGACAACGGACCGCAACGAGACGTCGCGCAATGGCAGAATGCAGGTTGGTCCGGCTTTGCCGGGCGCGCACGCGGGTGAATTTTCGAGACAAGCCCGTCCAGGGCGCAGGGGAGGAAAGAGGGTGGAGGCTCGCGCAGCGAGTCGGAACCCTGAAAGCCTGACGGGGCGCTCCCCCGGAAGGTTTGGGCGTCCCGCAGGGCGGCCACGACAGACCGTAGGGATGGCGCGCTGTTGCTCTGCTTTTGTCTTGGATTATCTATGTGGCGTTCTATTGGTCGTTCTATTGCGTTGGCTATTGCTTCAGCAATAGAACGCCAATAGGAGAGGTATAAAGGTGAAAAGGTACAAAAGGGCAAAAAGCCAAGAGCATTCGCGCTACGCGCTCACCAGCTCGACCCCCTAAAGGGGGACCCCCACTCGCTGGGAAAGATCCAAAGCGGGTAATAACCCTGAGAGACAAGAGCACGAGCAATGATGGCTGACGCCAGTCTAAGGCCGCCCACTGGCGGCAATAATGATGGCTACGCGACGCTCTTGATGGCTCCCACTGGCGTGGGAGCCCCTACGATCGGCTTTTAAAAAAAGCGTCTCGCATGACTCCACGCAGTGAGGATTTTGTTCCAGGTGCGCCACCCGGCTCCCACTCCCAACAGGCGTTCCAGACTTTCGGGGATTGTTTACCACTGCGCCCCCTGCCCTCTTCGGCGTCTGGCGGTTGGTGGGTTTTAGGACAGTGACAGCGCCCGTGGTTGGGTTTTTACGCTGCCCTGCCATTGCCTTCTCGCCCTTGCGGGTCGCACCTAACCGGCTATACCGGCTGCCGTGAAGAGATCCCCTTGATCGGCAGCTATTACTTCCCGGGCCCAAAGCATCTTGATTCCAAGCGTCGGGAAGAGGTGTCGGGGGAGGCTGGAAGCTGGACAGACGGGAGTTTTCCCGACAGAATTGGCTTACCAGGTCTCGTTCCCCGCACCGAAAAGCAGAGATTCCCCGAGACCTTGGCCAGAGCGATTGCCGTCGCCGCTGGCCCGAATGAAACCCTGCCTTGGCAGGGTTTTTTCGTTTTAATGCTATGTATCTATTACCCAAAGATATTGCGTTTGCTCGCCCAGCGCAAACCCTGTGTCTTTCACAAGCTGCCGTGTGGGTCTGGCAGCTGCGCTGCCTACCCGCACGGTAGCGAACAAGGTCCCCCGGACCGCGTTAGGGAATGGTCGGTTAAGTCTCATAAATAGCAGTAGACTGTAGGGCACCCTACAGACAGAACCCGACACTGCCCTACATGGCAAAATTAACCATCGGCCGCATGGCAAAACTCTACGGTTTACACCGGTCAACATTGCATGAGGCCGTGTCTAAAGGCCGTGTAACTGCAGGCCTAGACGGTAAAGGGCAAAAGGTTATAGACCTATCAGAAATGATCCGTGTTTATGGCGAACCACAGGGGATCACCCTACACCGCCCTACACTTGACCCGACACCCTCGCCCTACACTTCCCCTACACCTGAAATGGACGCCTTACACCCAGCCCTACACTCGTTGGTTGAAGAGGTTCGATTGCTGCGTGCAGAGATACAAGAGCTGCAACAATCACTTCGGCTGATCGAGCATAAACCCGAGCCTAAACCTGCATTGCCTCACAACGCGAAGCCAGGGGAAGCCCCTACTTGGGCAAATTTGCTCGACGCTCTCGATAACTAAAAGCCGTGGCCAGTTTCGCGGGCGCGAAACTTCATAGTTCCACCGCAAAGCCTCGCACGCCGAGCCCTTCGGCAAACCGCCCCACTGCCGTCAGGCTGGCCCAGGTACGAATCGCCTCCCGCCTCGACCGTACCGGGATCAGCCGCGAGTGCGGCCCGCCGAGGCGTACCGAAAACGTCCACTTGGTACGGGTGGTATCACGGCCGGCGACAAACTCCCTGACCGCGCTCTGTTGCACCAGGTGCTGCAGCGCGTCTTCGTGAATCCCGTCACCGATCACAGCAGCAGCGCCGTGACGCGCGCCTGAGCGGCGTCATCCATGATCAGGTACAGGCTTTCCAGTTCGGCGGGCTTAAGCACCTTGAGCACTTCCAGCGCTTCGACAAACCCTTGCGCCCGTTCGCTGGCCAGATGCACCTGCAGGGTGTCAGCGCTTTGTTCGATCGTGCGCAGGTGCAAGCGCAGGGTGGCCAGCACCTCAGGCGACGTACTGATCGCGGCGAACGGATCGTTACCATAACAAACGTTCATCGCCGGATATCCTCAGCCTGACGTTTGAAGTCGGCGGCCTGTTCTTCACTCAAGGCACCGTCTTTCACAAACTGCAGCAACCAGGCATTCCAACTGATCAGCCCTTTTTTACCTTGGGTGGACAGTTTTTTTCCCAGCGTAAATACCATTACCCGAAGCTGGTTGGGGTCTCGGAGGACGCTTTTTTCATAGTCGAGCGTTTCTAGCAATGCGCTGGTCAGCGCGGCCTCAGCTGGATGTGTCAGTTTCATTAACAGCAGGCCGCGCCTTACCACTTCTTGTTCGATGAGCATGTGCGGTTTCCTTGTCCGAGTCAGTGGCCCACTACGCGTAAA
>NZ_WIWL01000006.1:0-9958 GCF_009600105.1 Pseudomonas sp. FSL R10-0056 | reverse complement strand
CGGGCTTATTCCAAAGAGTTTTTAAGCTCCCGGAACTAAATCTGCCAACACCACTCAGATTTATTGAATGGGTGGTGAAGCCCTTCAAAGCTCCTAATGTTGTGTTAAGTGTTGGCAGATACCTGAACCCCGCCCTAGCGGTTCAGTACTTGAACCCCGGACCTCCTTCCCCCCATGCGAAGTCCGGGTTTTTTTTTGCCTGCGATTTGTTACTCGTCAGCTTCAACCAGTTCTTCGCCTTTGTTCGGCAATTCCATCCAGCGTGCCAGCACGGTGTACGCCTCTTCCAGGCCCATGCGCTTTGGCGTGGAGAACAACTGGATGGTGACGGCATCGCCCCATTGCTTGCGAATGTCCGACTGGATTTTAAGCAGCGTATTTTTTGCAGCGCCGTACGTCAGTTTGTCCGCTTTGGTCAGCAAAATGTGCATAGGCATGCCGCTGGACACGGTCCAATCAAGCATCAAAAGGTCGAAATCGGTCATTGGATGACGGATATCCATCATCAAGATCACACCCTTGAGGCTTTCACGGCTGCCGAAATATGCTTCAAGGTGGCGCTGCCAGTGCAATTTCAGCGGGATCGGCACCTTGGCATAACCGTAACCTGGCAAGTCGACCAGGCGACGTTCTTCGTCCAGTTGGAAGAAGTTCAGCAACTGAGTGCGGCCCGGAGTTTTCGACGTGCGCGCCAGGCTGGCGTGGGTCAAAGTGTTGAGTGCACTGGACTTGCCGGCGTTGGAGCGCCCGGCAAACGCGACTTCGTAACCTTCGTCATCGGGGCATTGATCGACTTTGGCAGCGCTGAGCATGAAGGTGGCCTGTTGGCACAGACCGAGAATGGGGTTCTTGAGTTGCATGGGATTTCCGATGTGAGCGGCGTCAGGAATGGACGCGGCGAGCGTGTCGTTTCCGTTTCAGTGACGCCAGTATATAATGCCGCAGATTTTGTGTGCGCTTTGTCCCAGCGTAGGATGAAGAACACGGGAGCAAAAAACCCAGGTTGCGCATTAGAACGCAGCAGGCTCCCAACCCTGAAAAGGTCGTTTTATGACTGCTGGTGACGGTGTCTTGATGCCACGTTACAGCATTCAGGCTACACAGGATCCGGAAGCCGTGTACAACCGCGTTTGTATTGTCTGCCATGCTGGTCAGCTAATAGGCCAAGGTAAGAGCAAGGTATGTAGGCGCTGGTACGACATGTGACCCAGGGTTTCAAGGCGATGCCGCCGCGTGGTTTGTGCATGGACTGCAGTGTCGAGGATTACCGAACTGTCCTACAGTGGATAAGCGAGTGAGCCCGGCCCATAACTCTTTAACCCTTAGCCGTAGTTGGATTAGCTGATGAACAAATTACTCGTGAGTCTGCTGTTGACCTTGGGCGTCAGCGGTATTGCCCAGGCTGCTAGCACCGCTGTGGTAGGTGATGCTGCTGCAGGTCAGGCAAAAACCGCTGTATGTGGCGCTTGTCACGGTCCGGACGGCAATAGCATGGCCCCAAACTTCCCCAAGCTGGCCGGGCAAGGTGATCGCTACCTGCTCAAGCAGTTGCATGAAATCAAGGACGGCAAGCGTCAGGTGCTGGAAATGACCGGCCTGCTGGCGAACCTGAACGATCAGGACCTTGCCGACATCGCGGCCTACTACTCAAGCCAGAAAGGTTCGGTTGGCGCTGCTGACCCGGCCCTGGTAGCCCAGGGTGAGGCCCTGTTCCGTGGTGGCAACCTTGAGAAAGGCATGCCAGCGTGCATCGGCTGCCACTCGCCAGACGGCCAGGGCCTTGCCGCTGCCGGCTTCCCGCACCTGGGCGGCCAGCACGCCAGCTATATCGAGAAACAGCTGACAGACTTCCGTGAAGGCGACCGCACCAACGATGGTGACTCGATGATCATGCGCGGCATCGCGGCCAAAATGAGCAACAAGGACATCAAGGCGCTGGCCAGCTATATTCAAGGCCTGCACTAAGGTCTGTACGGTCGGCGGGGCCAGGTCTTGATACCAGAGGTCACGTTAACGATCGTTTAATCCTTGAATGTGAACCTCAAAGGGCAGCTTCGGCTGCCCTTTTGCATCGCGTCTACAGTTACACTATCGAACTCAAGCCAGCATGGACCTGTCTGAATACAGGTCACGTTGATATGACCTTATCTGTCCAGGAGTAAAGCATGCGTAATCTGATTCTCAGCGCCGCTCTCGTCAGTGCCAGCCTGTTTGGCATGACCGCTCAAGCTGCCGAGCCGCTTGAAGCGGGCAAACAATATGTAGAGCTGAGCAGCGCCGTTCCGGTTGCCGTGCCTGGCAAGATCGAAGTGGTCGAGCTGTTCTGGTATGGCTGCCCGCATTGCTTTGCATTCGAGCCAACCATCAATCCCTGGGCAGAAAAACTGCCCGCCGACGTGAGCTTCGTGCGTATCCCTGCCATGTTTGGCGGGATCTGGAATGTTCATGGCCAATTGTTCATCACCCTTGAAGCCATGGGCGTTGAAAACAAGGTTCACAAAGCCGTGTTCCAGGCCATCCACGACGGCAAGAAGCTGGCAACCCCAGAAGAAATGGCTGATTTCCTGGCCGGTGAAGGCATCGATAAAGACAAGTTCCTGAGCACTTACAACTCGTTCGCCGTCAAAGGCAAAGTTGAAGACGCCAAGAAGAAGGCACAGGCCTATCAAATCTCCGGCGTACCGACCATGGTCGTCAACGGCAAGTACCGCTTCGACCTGGGCACTGCCGGTGGCCCTGAAGGCGCTTTGAGCGTGGCTGACCAGCTGATCGCCAAAGAGCGCGCAGCGGGCGCAAAAAACTAAGCGGCGCCCTCGCCCATGCTCCGCTGGAAAGGCGAGCGAAGTGTTGGTCTGCATGAGCCGCAGATCAACGAAGATCATCTGGCGTCCTGCGGGATGCCGGATGATCGACGTTTACGACTGCTCAGTTTCAATATCCAGGTGGGTAACAGCACCCAGGGTTACCGGCATTACCTGACCCGCAGTTGGCAGCATGTGCTCCCCCATAAGGGGCGAGCCGGTAACCTGGAGCGTATTGGTGACCTGCTCGGCGACTTCGACCTGGTCGCCCTGCAAGAGGCCGACGGTGGTAGCCATCGTTCTGGCTACATCAATCAGGTCAAGTATCTTGCCCAGCAGGGCGAATTTCCCTACTGGTATCAACAACTCAATCGCAATCTAGGGCGTCTGGCCCAGCACAGTAATGGTGTGCTCAGCCGGTTGCGCCCTGCCGCGATTGAAGATCATCCCTTGCCCGGCCCTGCGGGGCGTGGTGCGATTCTGGTGCGCTTTGGTGAAGGCCCCGACGCTTTGGTGGTCGTGGTCATGCACCTGGCGCTGGGAACCAAAACCCGCACCCGGCAGCTGGCCTATATTCGCGAGTTGATTGGCGACTATCAGCACCAGGTGTTGATGGGCGACATGAACACCCATGCCAACGACCTGCTGCACACCTCGCCACTGCGGGACCTCGGGCTGCTGGCGCCGCAAATGGAGGCCACCTTCCCCAGTTGGCGCCCGCAACGTTGCCTGGATCATATTTTGCTCAGCCCAAGCCTGACCCTTGAGCGCGTCCAGGTACTGGATCAGCCTATCTCGGACCATCTGCCGGTAGCCGTCGATATCCGTCTGCCAGGCTCTGTCGGCGTCGACTCCCAGATCGCGCTGCGCCCGCCTGACAACGGGGCGAAGGCATGAGGGACGAGGCCGCGCGCTGGAAAGAGAAATACCTTAAAAGCGTGGAGCTGCAAGACAAGCTTGAGCGCCGCTGGAATGCCCGCCTCGACTTGCTGCGCCGTGGCCTGGTGCGTAGCACCCTGGCCGCTGAGGGCACGGACCGCACGGTCGACCAATGCATGAAAGAAATGCGCGAAGCGGTGCGCACCAATGAGATGGACGCCGCCCTTGCCGCCTTGCTCCCGCGCCTTGAAAAAGCCGTGCTCGACTCCGAGCAGCGACGTGAAACCCGGGTTGAGCAAGTCAGCGCAGCGCTCAATACGCTGGTCACCCAACTGCAGGCCCTGCCACTGCCCCGTGAGGTCAGCAAGCCGCTCAAGGCCTATGCCAAACAGCTCGAAAACCGGGTGACGCACGCCCGAGAAATACCGCTGCTGCTTGGTGAGCTGAGTCACTTGCAAGGGCAGGCACTGGCGCCGCAACTCAATGACGCCCAGCCGCCCAAGCCGGGCTTGTTACAGCGATTATTTGGTGCACAAGACGCTGAAAAGGCACTTGGCGAAGCGACTGTGGTTCCGATTCCGGTTGAGACTCAGGCGCCGCGACCGGCTGCGCCGAACAGTGTGGTCCCAGCGCATGTTGCCGAACCGCCGGCAGTACCCACGCCTCAGCCTGAACCGGTAATTGTTGAAGCACAGCCCTCGCCGCCCGTTGCTACGGCTGACGATGACGCCCAGGCGCTTGCCGAGCCATCCCCTTCGGTACCTCAAGAGGCTCAAGAGCATGCATCCAGCGGTGCACTTGAGTCAGTGGTCGCGATGGTTGAGGCCGAAAATGATCAAGCCCGGGATTTCGTTGAGCAGTCGCCGCTCGACGAACAGACTGAGCTGGCCGAAGTCGATGCTGTCTATGCCTTGCCTGATGCCCCCGAGCCAACCTACAGCAGCGTGGCCGAGCACATTGAGTCCACACTGCTCGGGTTGTTGAGCGGCCTGTCGCTGCCTGAACACCACAGGCCACAGGCCGAGGCCATGTGCCGGCGTCTGGAAAAAGGGCTCAACTGGTACGAATTACTGCCGATCCTCGACGATCTTGCGGTTTTGATGCTGGCCATTACTGACAGCGGCCAGCATGAATTCGAGGCTTACCTCAAACAGCTCAATGAACGCCTGGAGTCATTTCAGAACAACCTGCAGGCGGCCAGCGAGGGTCATGCCGAGGGTCGATCCGCCGCCGACGACTTGCACAGCCAACTGCGCGAACATGTGGACGGTTTGCAAAATAGCGTGCAGGACGCCGTTGACCTTAACAGCCTCAAGCACCTGCTGGAGAATCGTCTCGAAGGACTGCTGGGCACGATGGACCAGCACCAGCAGCAGCGCATCGCCCGTGAACAGGAGGTCTCGGCCCACCTCCAGGGGCTGGCCGAGCGTATCGCGAGCATGGAACAGCAGGCCCAGGGCTATCGCGAGCATCTTGAAGAACAGCGCCAAAAAGCACTGATAGACCCCCTGACCGATCTGCCTAACCGGGCGGCATGGGGCGAACGCCTGCAATATGAAGTCGATCAGTGGCAAAAAAACGGTAATCCTCTACTGATTGCCATGCTCGACCTCGATCATTTCAAGCGTATCAATGATGGTTACGGCCACCTGGCGGGCGACAAGGTGCTCAAGATCATTGCCACCCAGTTGCGCAAGCATCTGCGGCCGACCGACTTTATTGCCCGCTTTGGTGGCGAAGAGTTTGTGCTACTGATGCCCGATACGCCGTTGAGCGCAGGTTTGCATCTGATCGAGAAGCTGCGGGCAGCAATCCAGGCCTGTCCGTTCCACTTCAAGGGCGAACCCGTGACCATCACCACGTCTATCGGTGTATCCGCGTTCAGGCCGGGTGATCGCAGTGACCATGTGCTTAAACGGGCTGATGAAGCACTGTATCGGGCCAAACGGCGTGGACGTAACTGCGTGGAGCCTCAAGCAGCGACTATTGAAACTTGATATTTATTTGTCGCTTTATGTAGTTACTTTCTAGACAGCAAGTAGTCCCTGTCGGTATTTAAAATTAATTAACGGATTTCCTCGCGGCTTTCTTGACGGGTTGTGAGTGGGCGACTTATATAAAATAACAGACCGGCTTGGTTACCCGACAAGTAACGACGGCACTGTAGACATCTCATTATCAAACCCCCATCGACAATGCCGCCGGGCACTGCAGGCTCTAGCCCGGTGGTATAAAGCCAGTACGGTGTACGGCCGTAAAAGGTAGTGTATGAAAATATTGATTTACTTGTTATCTGTGTTCTTTTTGATCACGGGCTCTGTTTCGGTAAGTGCAGCCACTAAAACCCCGATCTATTCGGCCTCCATTAACAAGGATGGAACACTGGCCGCACAATCGCCGCACTGGATTGAAAGTATTGAATACTCCAGCCAACCCGATTATGCAGCCAGTTATAAAGTTAATCTGATGCCCGATGCCTTTCAAAAGGAGCCAAAATTTTGTGTGGCATCGACTTACGACAATTCAAGCTATGAACATACCCTTTATGGCATCGCCAAATTGTCGAGCAAACCGACCCGATCCGAAGTGAATGTTATAGGCTTGATGCTAGGTGCCAACGGGCCATCCGGGGATTCATCGATGAGTTTTTACCTGGTGTGCGGCAAATAAATCACCTTACGAAGGCTGCGACCCTGTTGGTGTTTACAAGGTCGCAGCCCTTGTCTTCATCCGGTACAGCTGCACGACACGGGCGGTAAGGTATGCTTGCCTATTAATTGCTCAGTCGTGTTGTTCTCGCCCATGAAATTCTCCGCCCTGATCTTGTCCCTTGCCCTGCTGGCCGGTTGCAGCAACGGTCTGCGCATGGACACCAGTCATCCTTCGATCAACCACGACAGCCGCGTGCAGTTTGTGGTGCTTCACTACACCTCAACCTCGCTGGAGCGCTCCCTGGAGCTGTTAACCCGCGGTCCGGTCAGCAGCCATTACCTGGTCGGGGATACTCCGCCGACCATTTACAAACTGGTGGATGAAAACCAGCGCGCCTGGCACGCCGGTGAAAGCCAATGGAAGGGCCGCACCTGGCTGAACTCCAGCTCCATCGGCATTGAAATCGTCAACAAGGGTTTTCGCGATACGCCCGAAGGTCGAGTCTGGTACCCCTATACAGAGGGTCAGGTCCAGTCGGTTATCGCACTGCTCAAAGATATTTCAACCCGCTATCAGATCGACCCGCGCAACATCATTGGCCACAGCGATATCGCGCCCTTGCGCAAGCTGGATCCGGGCCCGCTGTTTCCCTGGAAGCGCCTGGCCGACGCTGGCTTTGGCATCTGGCCAAACGCCCGGGCCGTAGCCCGGGAGCAAGCACTGTACGCCAGCAACTTGCCAAGCATCACCTGGTTCCAGCAGCAACTGGCGCTTCTGGGCTACGAAACCCCGCAAACTGGAGAGCTGGATGTCGCCACTCGTCACGTTCTGGCCGCCTTCCAGATGCATTTCAGGCCTTCGCGATACGATGGCACTCCGGATGCTGAAAGTGCGGCCATTTTGAAAGTGCTGAACACGCAAAAGCACTGATGAGCTAGAGCAATGGCAGGGCCATGTAAAATTGTGTGCCTTGCCCTGGACGCGAATACACCCCAATGCGCCCGCCATGCAGTTGCACAATCTCTTTGCACAGTGCCAGCCCAAGGCCGGCGCCACCCTTTTTGCGCCCCACTTGCACAAAGGGCTCAAAAATCCGCCCTTGTTGGCTATAGGCAATGCCTTCGCCATTGTCTTCGATGCTGATAATCACCCGTTCCCCATGGCGCCTGGCCTGCAGGCAGATCTGCCCGCCACTGGCGGTGTGGCGCAAGGCGTTGTCCAGCAGGTTGTCCAGCACCCGCTCCAACTGGGCCTGATCGGCCCGCAACTCAGGTAGCGGTTGTTGCAGCTGCACCAGCAGCTCGACATTTTTTACCCGCGCACGGTCGGCGAAACGGACACGGGCGTCCTCGAGCATGTGTTCGACACTGCAGGGGGCCAGCGTCAGCTTCTGCATGCCGTTTTGATAGCGGGAGAAGTTCAGCAGGTCATTGATCAACTGCATCAGGCGCTGCATTTCTTCGTTGACGGTGTTGAGCAGGTCGGTTTCCCGTGACTGGGGATCAAAGCGTGAACGCTCCAGAAACAACCCGAACGCCATATGCATGCCGGTGACGGGGGTGCGCAACTCATGGGAGGCCCGCAACACGAACTCGCTGCGTACCCGCTCAAAGGCACGCTGCTCGGTGACGTCGTGCAGCACCATGACGGCGCCGAGGATAGGCCCCTTGGGCTGGCTCACCGGGGTCAAGCTGTAGGTCAGGAGTCGGGTTTCGCCTTCAATGTCGACGCTCAAGTCTTCCGGCAAGCGCTCAAGACTGCCTCCGCGCAGTACTGTTTGCAGTTGCTGGTCGAGTTCCGGACGTTGCAAGGCCTCACCCAGCGACTGCCCCAATCGCCCTTCATCCCAACCCAGCTGGCGCTGTGCGACGGGGTTCAAGTGCTCCAGCCGGCCTTGCTGATCGATCATCAACAACCCGTCATCGATACTGTCGAGTACCGCTTGCAGCCGCTGCTGGCCCGCCAGCAGCTCGTCGATGTTGGTTGCCTGATGCTGGCGCAATGCCTCGGCCATAATCCCAAAGCGCCGCGTCAGCAGGTTCATCTCTGTGGCCGAGGAGAGCGGCAACACCACTTCGAAATTGCCTTTGCCAATGTTATCCGCGGCCTTGGCCAGTGCCTCGATCGGGGCACCAAAACGCCTGGCAATACCGTGGGCAGTGATAAAGCCGATGATCAGCACGGCAATGCCGACCAGGCCGAGCAAGGCGGCGACAACCAAGGCGCGATCCCGGGCTGCGGCCTGGGCAGCATATATGGTGTCGAGCGCACGACGGTGTTCGGTAATCAGACCGTTGCGCAGTTGATTGAAGCGGCTGGTCAGATCCTTGTCATTGCTCAGGTTCAGTTGCGCGTCGCTGGCCTTGTTGAAGGCCAGCAAAAAACTGCTGTAATCCTCCCGGGCCTGGGCAAAACCGCTATGCAGATTGTTTTTACGCTCATGCTCGATGCCCTCGTCGAGCAGCTTCAAATACTCCCGGGCTGATGACTTCAGCGCTTCAGGATCTGGCTGGTTGTGCAGCATCATCACCAACTGATCGCCCAGCGACTGACGCAGTTTCAGGCCCAGATCGAGGGTAATGAAGTTGTTACGAATCAGCGCTTCCTGGGTTTTCGCCATTTGCATCACGCTGACGACGCCAAGCAACAGGCCAAGCAGCGCCACCGTGATTAACGCGGAAATGCTCAGGAACAGGCGGGTGCGCAGCTTGATCGCAAGTTTCATCGCGGGCTCACAGGTTGTACTGCTTACGTTTGCGGTACAGCGTCGAGGCATCGATACCCAGGGTTTTTGCTGCCTGATCCAGGGTTTCACTGGTGGCCAGGACGGCGCCGATATGGGCTTTCTCCAGTTGATCGAGGCTCAGAGCAGCACCAATGCGCGGGGCGTTGGGTACCGTTTGTTCGGCCATGCCCAGATGGCTGACTTCAACCACTTCCTGCGGGCAAATAATACTCGCGCGCTCAACCACATTGCGCAACTCGCGGATATTGCCCGGCCAACGGTAATTGGCCAGGGCCCGGCGGGCTTCCTCACTGAAGCCGCGGGCAGGGCGAGCATATTCCTTGACGAAACGGGCCAGGAAACGGTCGGCCAGGGTCAGGATATCCTCACTGCGCTCGCGCAGCGGCGGCAAATGCAGGGTGATCACGTTGAGACGGTAGAGCAGGTCTTCACGGAAGCGGCCATCGCGCACCATGTCCTCAAGGTGGAGGTTGGTGGCGGCCAGAATCCGTACATCGGCGCGGCGGGTAACGGGGTCGCCGACGCGCTCGTATTCTTTGTCCTGAATAAAGCGCAGCAGTTTTGGCTGTAGGGCCAGCGGGAAATCGCCGATTTCATCGAGGAACAAGGTACCGCCATCGGCCTGATTCACCCGGCCCAGGGTGCTTTCGCTGGCACCGGTAAAGGCTCCACGGGTATGGCCAAACAGTTCGCTTTCCATCAGCTCGGCCGTCAGTGACGGACAATTGATCGTGACACAGGACTTTTTCGCCCGTTTGCTCCAGCCGTGGATTGCGCGTGCCAGTTCCCCCTTACCGGTACCCGACTCGCCCAGAATAAGAATATTGGCATCCGTACCGGCCACCTGGCGGGCGGTTTCGAGCACCGCCATCATGGCCGG
>NZ_WIWL01000005.1:0-12246 GCF_009600105.1 Pseudomonas sp. FSL R10-0056 | reverse complement strand
TTTTCGTCCAATGACGCTGTAGGTGCCTGGAAAATTGCAACTTGCCGCGGCTGCACGACAAGTTGATCGGAGCATCCCTAGCGGCACGCATGGACAGTTTATTGCTGTCGCTGGCGCTGTTCTTGTCCCGAACTTTAGTATTTTTTACGGCGCTCATGATGAGTACTCCTGTCGCCAACTCTTGACCGGGCATATATTGAATGGCCTTTTAACAGGCGTGCCAATGTATGCCGAGTCGCAAACTTCGCAATCGGTTTAATTGAAGTGTTAAGTGCGCTTTAAAGTCCCGCTGCTGCGAAGTAATTAATACGCGGGCAGCGGGTGACTACTGGCTTCTTCCATAAGGAACTCCAGTGGGTTGGCAGGGTTTTAATTAATTATGAATCAGCGCAAGAACCGACTCTGCGGGTCCTGGGTGTCGGCCATGCTCCAGCGCTGCTCCAGTTGGCCTGTTGCAGGGCTGACGCGCCAATGCACCTGGCGGTGCGCAGGTTTTGCGTCGGCAACGGATGTGGAAAAGGGTGAGCGGGTCGAGCGGGCCAGGGTGGGCTCGCGTGAAAGTTTCACGCGCATGCTTGAGGCAAAGGCTTGAACGCCGGGTAGTACATGGGTTTTAAAGGTCATAACACACCTCGTGACCGGACTGTCGCCGGTGAGGTCGTTACGATGGAGCGTCAGGCTCTAGCGCAGTTGACCCCGCCGTGCAGGCGAGTCCTGTCAATGTCTGGATTTAGCGCCCGGATCGCCGTAGTGACGGTGACCGGACAGCGACTAGATACTGTGTCCATTGGCTTCTTTTGTGAAGTTTATAGGCGGCCTGAATGACCGGCCTGTGCAATCTACTCAGGCCGCGGGTGCAAGTCAATGTTTAAACCCGGCAAGTGTGGCTGGTACAGCCAGGGTTCAGGAAGTTTGGAAGTTAGGTTTGGGTATATAGCTAATAAGACAAAATAGTTACAGGAGTTCAAACTTTATATGTTGAGCCCTGATTGTGGGAGCGAGCCTGCTCGCGAAGGGATCACTGCGGTTTGCCCGAAAAATTGCGTCGTTTGCTTCGCGAGCAGGCTTGCTCCCACGGCAGGCTCAAATCGCAGACAAACAAAAACGCCCGGCAGAGCCGGGCGTTTTGTATTGACTTGCTTAGCGAGCGCGGTAAGTGATGCGCCCTTTGCTCAAGTCATAGGGCGTCAGCTCGACGCGCACTTTGTCACCGGTAAGAATACGAATGTAGTTCTTGCGCATCTTGCCGGAGATATGCGCGGTTACGACGTGCCCATTTTCCAACTCCACACGAAACATGGTGTTGGGCAGGGTGTCGACGACAGTGCCTTCCATTTCGAAGCTGTCTTCTTTCGACATGCAGTAAAGCCCTCGGTGTCCAATGAATGGCCCGGTGCAACTGCGCCAGGCAAAAGCGGCGTGCATTGTGCCCGAAAAATGGGGGTTAAGCCAAGGGTTCAATCAAGAGAGCTCCATCTCTGATTGATTAAGAGCTCAATGGGCCGATATTCGGTCTTGTAATTCATCTTCTTGCAGTTCTTGATCCAGTACCCCAGATACAGCGCATCCAGCTCCAGGCGGCGCGCTTCGGCGATTTGCCAGAGGATTGCATAGCGCCCCAGGCTGCGCCGCTCTTCGTCGGGATCGTAGAAGGTGTAGACCGCCGACAGGCCATTGGGCAGCACGTCCGTGACGGCGACCGCCAATAAACGGCCATCAAGGCGGAATTCGTAAAACCTGGAAAACGCCAGGTCGCGCACCAGGAAGGTCGAAAATTGATCGCGACTGGGCGGGTACATATCGCCATCGGCATGGCGCTGCTCGATATAGCGCTGGTAAAGATCAAAGTTCTCTTCACTGAACGCCGGTTTTACCGCCTCTACCTGCAAATCGGCATTGCGCTTGAAAATGCGTTTTTGCTGGCGGTTGGGCAGGAAGCGGGCAACCGGGATGCGCGCCGGGGTGCAGGCATCGCACTTCAGGCAATGCGGGCGATAAAGATGGTCGCCACTGCGCCGGAAACCCATCTCGGACAAATCGGCATAAACCTGCACATCCATCGGCTGGCTGGGGTCGAGGAACAGCGTGGTGGCCTGTTCGCCAGGCAAGTAGCTGCATGCGTGAGGTTGAGTGGCATAAAACTTCAAGCGCGCCAACTCGGTCATGATGAACCCTCGGAAAATCTTTAAATTAAGTGTAAGCCAGCGCGCAAAAGTCGCCTACTAAACCCACTGCGCAGTTGTGGGAAGATCCAGATGTTTTTGCAAATACTCGGCAAATATCTGGCGCGGGATTGAACGCGCTCCCAGGCTTTGCAGGTGATCTGTGGGCATCTGGCAGTCAATCAGCACAAACCCCCAGGCCTGCAGCTGTCTGACCAGCGTGGCGAAGCCGAACTTTGAGGCGTTGTCGGCACGGCTGAACATGGACTCGCCAAAAAACAACTGGCCCATGGCCAGGCCATACAATCCGCCCACCAGCTCACCGTTGTCCCAGACTTCCACCGAATGGGCATGGCCGCGGGCATGCAGTTCGATATAGGCGTTTTGCATGTCGTCGGTAATCCAGGTGCCATCCGCATAGTCTCGTGGAGCGGCACAGGCCTGGATCACGGCTGCGAAGTCGCGGTCAAAACTCACCTGGTAGCGTTGCTTGCGCAGCAGTTTGCCCAAACTGCGGGAGATATGCAGCTCTTCGGGAAACAGCACCGTGCGCGGATCAGGCGACCACCACAGGATTGGCTGGCCCTCGCTGAACCACGGAAAACAGCCATGGCGATAGGCCTGGATCAGCCGGTCGGCGGACAGGTCACCGCCAGCGGCCAGCAGGCCATTGGGTTCGCGCATGGCGTTGGCCAGTGGCGGAAATGTCAGGGTGTCGCGTTTTAACCAGGTCAGCATGGCATTGAGTCTTGCACAAGAAGGGGAGGGCGGCTGCAACTCTGTCACGCAAGTGCGGTCTCAGTCGATCTGCCAGTTAATTACAAGCTGTGTTTTGGTGGTGGTATAAGTCTTTGTCACAAAAGGTAATACATGCTCAAATTGGCGCTTCCCGGCGAGTTATGGCCAGCATGGCATCAGCGGCTCAAACCCGTACAATGGCCTGCCTGTATGAGCTGATCTAAACTGCTCCACGTTGCAGCACGCAATAATAAGGGCAGGGCTCATTTCAAGTCCGAACTTGTCGTCTGCTCGCTATGAGCAGTATTTTGCAGTCACATTAGTCAATTAATAGTTGGGCGCGCCACAGGCGCAGGAAAAGACCCGTTTTGAAGAAATCCACAGCAGCACCCAAAGCAGTTCCTCTCTGGCGTCAGCAATTGCACTACCGGCTCAAGGAAGGTGCATTGATCGCTATCGGCGCCCTGTGCCTGTTCCTGATGATGGCCCTGCTGACCTATGGCAAGGATGACCCCGGCTGGAGCCATAACAGCCGGGTTGTCGATGTACAGAACTTCGGCGGGCCAGCCGGCTCCTACAGTGCCGACATCCTGTTTATGGTGCTGGGTTACTTTGCCTATATTTTTCCGCTGCTGCTGGCGGTCAAGGCCTACCAGATCTTCCGCGAGCGGCATCAGCCCTGGCAGTGGAGCGGCTGGCTGTTTTCGTGGCGTCTGGTGGGCCTGATTTTTCTGGTGCTCTCCGGTGCGGCGCTGGCCCATATCCATTTTCACTCTGCCTCGGGTCTGCCTGCGGGGGCGGGCGGTGCGCTGGGCGAAAGCCTGGGCGACCTGGCCAGGAATGCACTGAATATCCAGGGCAGTACCCTGCTATTGATTGCCTTGTTCCTGTTTGGCCTGACGGTGTTTACCGACCTGTCATGGTTCAAGGTCATGGACGTGACGGGCAAGATCACCCTCGACCTGTTCGAGCTGATCCAGGGCGCAGCCAACCGTTGGTGGGCCGAACGTAACGAGCGCAAGCAACTGCAGGCCAAGCTGCGCGAAGTGGATGCCCGGGTCAATGAAGTGGTCGCGCCAAGCGTTTCCGACAAGCGTGAGCAGGCCAAGGCCAAAGAGCGCCTGATCGAGCGCGAGCAGGCGTTGAGCAAGCACATGTCCGAGCGTGAAAAACACGTGCCGGCAGTGATTGCCCCGGCACCGCCCAAGGCGCCCGAGCCGAGCAAGCGCGTGCAAAAAGAGAAACAGGCGCCGTTGTTTGTGGACAGCGCGGTTGAAGGTACCTTGCCGCCGATCTCGATTCTGGATCCGGCCGAGAAAAAACAGCTCAATTATTCCCCCGAATCCCTAGCGGCCGTTGGCCACTTGCTGGAAATCAAGCTCAAGGAATTCGGCGTCGAAGTGACGGTGGATTCCATCCACCCGGGCCCGGTGATTACCCGTTACGAAATTCAACCTGCTGCTGGCGTAAAGGTCAGCCGCATTGCCAACCTGGCCAAGGACCTCGCGCGCTCGCTGGCCGTGACCAGTGTGCGGGTGGTTGAGGTCATTCCTGGCAAAACCACCGTCGGTATCGAGATTCCCAACGAAGACCGCCAGATCGTGCGCTTCTCCGAAGTGTTGTCGACCCCTGAGTACGATAACGCCAAGTCGCCGGTAGCTCTGGCCCTGGGCCATGACATTGGTGGGCGGCCAGTGATCACCGACCTGGCGAAAATGCCGCACTTGCTGGTAGCCGGTACTACCGGTTCTGGTAAGTCTGTAGGCGTTAACGCCATGATCCTGTCGATCCTGTTCAAGTCTGGCCCGGAAGACGCCAAGCTGATCATGATCGACCCGAAAATGCTTGAATTGTCGATCTACGAAGGCATCCCGCACCTGCTGTGCCCGGTTGTAACGGACATGAAGGACGCCGCCAACGCCTTGCGCTGGAGCGTTGCCGAGATGGAGCGCCGCTATAAGCTGATGGCCAAGATGGGCGTGCGTAACCTCGCCGGCTTCAACCAGAAGGTCAAGGACGCCCAGGATGCCGGCGAGCCACTTGTCGATCCGCTGTACAAGCGCGAAAGCATTCACGACGAAGCACCGTTGCTGGTGAAGTTGCCGACCATCGTGGTAGTGGTCGACGAATTTGCCGACATGATGATGATCGTCGGCAAGAA
This sequence comes from Pseudomonas sp. FSL R10-0056, assembly GCF_009600105.1. Taxonomy (NCBI): domain Bacteria; kingdom Pseudomonadati; phylum Pseudomonadota; class Gammaproteobacteria; order Pseudomonadales; family Pseudomonadaceae; genus Pseudomonas; species Pseudomonas sp. FSL R10-0056. The sequence continues at coordinate 7,185 of NZ_WIWL01000005.1, read as the reverse complement.
AGTTGAAGAATTGATCGCCCGTATTGCCCAGAAGGCTCGGGCTGCGGGCATCCACTTGATCCTCGCGACCCAGCGCCCGTCGGTGGACGTGATTACCGGCCTGATCAAGGCCAACATCCCGACCCGCATGGCGTTCCAGGTATCGAGCAAGATCGACTCGCGTACCATCATCGATCAGGGTGGCGCCGAGCAATTGCTGGGTCACGGTGACATGCTCTATATGCCGCCAGGTACCAGCTTGCCGATCCGGGTTCATGGCGCGTTTGTGTCCGACGATGAAGTTCACCGCGTGGTTGAAGCCTGGAAGCTGCGCGGCGCTCCGGACTACAACGAAGATATCCTCAACGGTGTTGAAGAGGCGGGCAGCGGCTTTGAAGGCGGTGGCAGCGAAGGTGGGGACGACCCTGAAACGGATGCCTTGTATGACGAAGCCGTACAGTTTGTACTGGAAAGCCGCCGTGCCTCCATTTCTGCTGTACAACGCAAATTGAAGATCGGTTACAACCGCGCTGCGCGAATGATTGAATCCATGGAAATGGCCGGGGTCGTAACCTCTATGAACACTAATGGCTCGCGCGAAGTACTGGCGCCGGCCCCGATGCGCGATTGATCAGCCCCAGGGCTTCTAACTAATCAATGAGGATGTCCATGCGTTTTGTCAGCATGCTGTTGCTACCGGTACTGGCCTTTTCCTCGCTGTCGGCCCATGCCGACGCCGAGAGTGTGAAGCGTCTTGGCCAACTGTTGGGCTCTGATACCATCACGGCCCGTTTTTCCCAGCTGACCCTCGACGGCAGTGGCACCCAGTTGCAGGAAACTGCCGGCGAAATGTCGGTAAAGCGTCCTGGGCTGTTCTACTGGCACACCGATGCTCCCCAGGAGCAACTGATGGTCTCCGATGGCCAGAAAGTCTCGCTGTGGGACCCGGACCTGGAGCAGGTTACGATCAAGAAACTCGATCAGCGCCTGACCCAGACCCCGGCCTTGTTGCTGTCCGGTGATGTATCAAAAATCAGTGAAAGTTTTGACATCACCTCCAAACAAGCCGGTGATGTAATGGACTTCACCCTCAAGCCCAAGACCAAGGACACCTTGTTCGACTCCCTGCGCCTGTCGTTTCGCGGCGGCAAGATCAACGACATGCAGTTGATCGACAGCGTGGGTCAGCGCACCAACATCCTGTTCACAGGGGTCAAGGTCAACGAGCCGATCCCGGCTTCCAAGTTCAAGTTCGATATCCCGAAAGGGGCTGATGTTATCCAGGAATAAGCCCTGGAAGAGGTTTCAAACGCTGCCCATGGATCTGTTTCGAAGTGCCCCGATAGCCCAGCCACTGGCTGCCCGTTTGCGTGCGGCCAACCTGGACGAGTATGTCGGCCAGCAGCACCTGCTCGCCCGCGGCAAGCCCTTGCGTGAGGCACTGGAGCAGGGCGCGCTGCACTCCATGATCTTCTGGGGCCCGCCGGGCGTGGGCAAGACCACCCTGGCGCGGCTGCTGGCGGAAGTCTCGGATGCCCACTTTGAAACGGTCTCGGCGGTCCTGGCCGGGGTCAAGGAGATCCGCCAGGCCGTCGAAATCGCCAAGCAGCAGGCTGGCCAGTACGGCCGGCGCACCATCCTGTTTGTCGACGAAGTGCATCGCTTCAACAAGTCGCAGCAAGATGCCTTTTTGCCCTACGTCGAAGATGGCACCCTGATCTTTATCGGTGCCACCACGGAAAACCCCTCGTTCGAACTGAACAACGCCTTGCTCTCGCGGGCGCGGGTCTATGTGCTCAAAAGCCTGGACGAAGCGGCGCTACGCAAGCTGGTGCAGCGTGCGCTGACCGAAGACAAGGGCCTGGGCAAGCGCGGTCTGACCCTTGGCGAAGAAAGCTTTCAGATTTTGCTGCGGGCGACTGACGGCGATGGCCGGCGCATGCTCAATCTGCTGGAAAACGCTTCGGACCTCGCCGAAGACCACAGCGAAATCGGCACCGAGCTGCTGCACAACCTGCTGGGTGATACCCAGCGTCGTTTCGACAAAGGCGGCGAAGCCTTTTATGACCAGATCTCTGCCTTGCACAAGTCGGTGCGCGGCTCGAATCCTGACGGTGCCCTGTACTGGTTTGCACGCATGATCGACGGCGGCTGCGATCCGCTTTACATCGCCCGGCGTGTGGTACGCATGGCCAGTGAGGATATCGGCAACGCCGACCCGCGAGCTCTGAGCCTGTGCCTGTCGGCCTGGGATGTGCAAGAGCGGCTCGGCAGCCCGGAAGGCGAACTGGCAGTGGCCCAGGCCATCACTTACCTGGCCTGCGCACCGAAAAGCAACGCGGTGTACATGGGTTTCAAGGCCGCACTGCGCAGCGCAGGAGAATACGGCTCGCTGGAAGTGCCGCTGCATTTACGCAATGCGCCGACCAAGCTGATGAAGCAACTGGGTTATGGCGACGAGTATCGCTATGCCCATGACGAGCCTGACGCGTACGCGGCCGGGGAAGACTATTACCCGGACGAACTTGAACCCTTGAACCTGTATCAGCCGGTGCCACGGGGCCTTGAGCTCAAAATCGGCGAAAAGTTGAAATACCTCGCCGCACTGGACCGGGCCAGCCCCAAACAGCGGAGAAAACCGTGATTCCATTGATTGCAGCGGTCTCGGTGGGTGGCATTGCAGGTACATTGTTGCGCTTCGCTACGGGTAACTGGATCAACGCCAATTGGCCGCGGCACTTTTATACCGCGACATTGGCCGTTAATATCGTGGGCTGCCTGCTGATTGGCGTCCTGTACGGACTTTTTCTGATACGCCCGGAAGTACCGATTGAAGTCCGCGCCGGGCTGATGGTCGGTTTCCTGGGTGGCTTGACCACTTTTTCATCCTTTTCACTGGATACGGTGCGCCTGCTGGAAAGCGGGCAGGTGCCACTGGCATTGGGCTATGCGGCCCTCAGCGTATTCGGCGGGCTGCTCGCAACCTGGGCTGGCCTGTCCTTGACCAAACTTTGATAAACGAGAAACCGACATGCTTGATTCCAAACTGTTACGTAGCAACCTGCAGGACGTAGCGGATCGCCTGGCATCCCGTGGCTTCAAGCTGGACGTGGCGCGCATTGACGCGCTGGAAGCCAAGCGTAAAGAAGTCCAGACCCTGACCGAGAAGCTGCAGGCCGAGCGCAATGCCATCTCCAAAAGCATTGGCCAGGCCAAGGCTCGCGGTGAAGATATCGCGCCACTGATGGCCAGCGTCGAGACCATGGGCAGCGACCTGGCCAATGGCAAGGTTGAACTGGAAGCCATCCAGACTGAGCTGGACGCCATCCTGCTGGGCCTGCCGAACCTGCCGGATGCGTCCGTGCCGGTAGGCGCTGACGAAGACGGCAACGTCGAAATCCGTCGCTGGGGCACCCCGACTGCCTTTGATTTCGAGATCAAGGACCATGTCGCCCTGGGCGAGCAGCACGGCTGGCTGGACTTTGAAACCGCCGCCAAACTGTCCGGTGCCCGTTTTGCCTTGCTGCGCGGCCCGATTGCCCGTCTGCATCGTGCTCTGGCACAGTTCATGATCAACCTGCACACCGGTGAGCATGGCTACGAAGAGGCCTACACGCCTTATCTGGTGCAGGCCCCGGCGCTGCAAGGCACTGGCCAGTTGCCAAAGTTCGAAGAAGAGCTGTTCAAGATCAGCCGTGAAGGCGAAGCCGATTTCTACCTGATCCCGACCGCTGAGGTCACCCTGACCAATATCGTTGCCGGCGAAATCGTTGAACACAAGGCCCTGCCGATCAAGCTGGTGGCGCACACGCCGTGCTTCCGCAGCGAGGCCGGTGCATCGGGGCGCGATACCCGCGGCATGATCCGTCAGCACCAGTTCGACAAGGTCGAGATGGTCCAGATCGTTGAACCGTCCACCTCGATGGACGCCCTTGAAGGCCTGGTCGGCAATGCCGAGAAGGTTCTGCAACTGCTGCAACTGCCTTACCGCACCCTGGCGCTGTGCACTGGTGACATGGGTTTCAGCGCAGTTAAAACCTACGATCTGGAAGTGTGGGTCCCGAGCCAGGACAAGTACCGCGAAATTTCGTCGTGCTCCAACTGCGGTGATTTCCAGGCCCGTCGCATGCAGGCGCGTTTCCGTAACCCGGAAACCGGCAAGCCGGAACTGGTTCACACCCTTAACGGTTCCGGTCTGGCGGTAGGCCGCACCCTGGTAGCCGTGTTGGAAAACTACCAGCAGGCTGACGGTTCGATCCGTGTGCCGGACGTGCTCAAGCCTTACATGGGCGGTATTGAGGTCATCGGCTAAATGGAGTTTCTGCCGCTGTTTCATAACCTGCGTGGCAGCCGTGTACTGGTGGTTGGCGGTGGGGAGATTGCCTTGCGCAAATCCCGCCTGCTGGCCGATGCCGGTGCCGTGCTGCGGGTGGTCGCACCCGCCATGGAGCCACAGTTGTGCGAGTTGATAAACAGCAGCGGTGGCGAACAGGTGCTGCGCGGATATGCCGAGGCCGACCTTGAAGGGTGCGTCCTGATCATCGCCGCCACCGACGATGAGCCACTTAACGCTCAGGTTTCCGCCGACGCCCATCGCCGTTGCGTACCGGTCAACGTGGTCGACGCGCCCGCCTTGTGCAGCGTGATCTTCCCGGCGATTGTCGACCGTTCGCCGCTGGTAATTGCCATTTCAAGTGGTGGTGATGCGCCCGTGCTGGCGCGGTTGATCCGGGCCAAGATCGAAACCTGGATTCCGTCGACCTACGGCCAGTTGGCGGGCCTTGCGGCGCGCTTCCGTAGCCGGGTCAAAGGCTTGTTTCCGGATGTGCAGCAGCGTCGCGGGTTTTGGGAAGATGTGTTCCAGGGCCCGATTGCCGATCGTTTGCTGGCCGGGCAGGGCGCTGAAGCCGAGCGCTTGCTGCTGGCCAAGATTGAAGATCAGGCTGTCGAAACCACCGGTGAGGTGTATCTGGTGGGTGCGGGGCCGGGTGATCCCGATCTTCTGACGTTCCGTGCATTGCGCCTGATGCAACAGGCAGACGTGGTGCTCTACGACCGTCTGGTGGCCCCGGCGATTCTTGAACTGTGCCGTCGCGATGCCGAACGTATTTATGTGGGCAAGCGTCGCGCTGAGCATGCGGTGCCACAAGACCAGATCAACCAGCAACTGGTCGATCTGGCCAAGCAGGGCAAGCGCGTGGTGCGGCTCAAAGGTGGCGATCCGTTCATCTTTGGCCGTGGCGGTGAAGAAATCGAAGAGCTGGCCGCCCACGGGATTCCGTTCCAGGTGGTGCCGGGTATTACCGCCGCCAGTGGTTGCGCGGCGTATGCCGGTATTCCGTTGACCCATCGCGACTACGCGCAGTCTGTGCGCTTTGTTACCGGCCACCTGAAAGACGGCACCAGCAACCTGCCCTGGAGCGACCTGGTAGCCCCGGCGCAAACCCTGGTGTTCTACATGGGCCTGGTGGGCTTGCCGATCATCTGTGAGCAGTTGATCAAGCATGGTCGTTCGGCTGATACCCCGGCTGCGTTGATTCAGCAGGGCACTACGTCCAACCAGCGCGTGTTTACCGGTACCCTGGCCGACTTGCCGACATTGGTGGCGGAGCATGAAGTGCATGCGCCTACGCTGGTGATCGTGGGCGAAGTGGTTTTGCTGCGTGAGAAACTGGCATGGTTTGAAGGGGCTCAGGCTCAGGTCTGACGTCTGCCCTCACCCCAACCCTCTCCCTCTGGGAGAGGGTTAGGGCTTTGCTTCAGCTCCGATTTTCCCCCACCAGACTCTCTACCGACGGCACTCGCGTATCGCTTTCCATCTGCGCATCATGTTCGATCTGATGGCTGAAGCGGTCCAGTGAGCCCTGCGCCGGCTGGGCATCGCTGGCAAACACCGGCGGGCTGAGGATGTAGGCACCCAGCAAACGACTCAACGCCGCCAGGCTATCAATATGGGTGCGCTCATACCCGTGGGTGGCATCACAGCCAAACGCCAGTAACGCACAGCGAATATCATGCCCCGCCGTCACGGCCGAATGAGCATCGCTGAAGTAATAACGGAACATGTCCCGGCGCACCGGCAACTCATTGTCACTGGCCAGCCCCAGCAAATGCCGCGACAGGTGATAGTCATAGGGGCCGCCCGAATCCTGCATCGCCACACTGACCGCATGCTCGCTGGAATGTTGGCCCGGAGCCACCGGAGCAATATCAATCCCGACAAACTCGCTCACATCCCACGGCAAGGCCGCTGCCGCACCATTGCCGATTTCTTCGGTGATGGTAAACAGCGGATGACAGTCGATAAGGGGCTGTTCGCCACTGTCGACAATGGCTTTCAGGGCGGCGAGCAGGGCCGCCACACCCGCCTTGTCATCCAGATGCCGCGCACTGATATGGCCACTTTCGGTAAATTCCGGCAGTGGGTCGAACGCTACGAAGTCACCAATATTGACCCCCAGGGAATCGCAATCCGCGCGGGTGGCGCAGTAGGCATCCAGGCGCAACTCGATATGGTCCCAACTGATCGGCAGTTCATCCACGCCGGTATTGAAGGCATGGCCAGAAGCCATTAATGGCAGGACACTGCCACGGATCACGCCGTTGTCGGTAAACAGGCTGACGCGGCTGCCTTCGGCAAACCGGCTCGACCAGCAACCAACAGGTGCCAGCACCAGCCGGCCGTTGTCCTTGATCGCCCGCACGCTGGCGCCAATCGTATCCAGATGCGCGGACACGGCGCGGTCCGGGCTGTTTTTCTGGCCCTTGAGGGTGGCGCGCAAGGTGCCGCGGCGGGTCAGTTCAAAAGGGATCCCCAATTCGTCGAGGCGTTCGGCGACATAGCGCACGATGGTGTCGGTAAAACCGGTGGGGCTGGGAATGGCGAGCATTTCCAGCAATACCCGTTGCAGGTAGTCGAGGTCGGGTTCAGGGAGGCTGCGGTTCATAAAAACTCCTGAGGGCCGGTCAGCTATTGAGCAGGCTGACTGTGGGGAAACAACAGATCGATAAAGCGCTCGGCGGTGGGCTGTGGTTCATGGTTGGCCAGCCCGGCGCGTTCGTTGGCTTCAATAAATACATAGTCGGGTTGGTCGGCGGCGGGCACCATCAGGTCGAGCCCCACCACCGGAATATCCAGGGCCCGGGCTGCGCGAATGGCGGCGTCGGCCAGCACCGGGTGCAGCACGGCGGTGACGTCTTCCAGGC
>NZ_WIWL01000004.1:0-12327 GCF_009600105.1 Pseudomonas sp. FSL R10-0056 | reverse complement strand
GCACCATCGCCACCGTCGCCGAGGGCTTGCTGCTGGCCGAGCGCGGCGGCGCCGACCCGGCAAAGGTCCACGAAGCGTTGATGGGTGGTTTTGTCGATTCGCCGATCTGGCGCCAACATGGTCAACGCATGCTCAACAACGATTTCACCCCCGGTGGCCCGGCCAAATGGCAGCTCAAAGACACCCGCACCGCCCTCGCCCAGGCGCAGAAGCTGGGCCTGGACCTGCCGGTCGGCCGCCTGGTGGACAGCCTGTTTGCCGCCATGGTCGAGGCCGGTGACGGCGAACTCGACCACGCCGGACTGATCCGCCAGTTGCGCCGCAACAACCCATTGCCCGAATAACTTGCTGGAGCCTGCCATGACCGATTCAACCCCACGCCGCCTGCGCAGCCAGCTGTGGTTCGACGACCCAAGCCACGCCGACCTGACCGCACTGTATGTGGAACGTTACATGAACCAGGGCCTGACCCGCGCCGAACTGCAATCGGGGCGGCCGATTATCGGCATCGCCCAGACCGGCAGCGACCTGACGCCCTGCAACCGCCATCACATCGAACTGGCCAAGCGGGTCAAGGACGGCATTCGCGATGCAGGTGGCATCCCGATGGAGTTTCCGGTACACCCGATTGCCGAACAGTCGCGCCGCCCCACCGCGGCCCTCGACCGCAACCTCGCCTACCTGGGCCTGGTCGAGGTGCTGCATGGTTACCCGCTGGACGGCGTGGTGCTGACCACCGGTTGCGACAAAACCACCCCGGCCTGCCTGATGGCAGCGGCCACCACCGACCTGCCTTCCATCGTGCTGTCCGGCGGGCCGATGCTCGACGGCTGGCACAAAGGCCAGCGCATTGGTTCGGGCACCGTACTGTGGCATGCGCGCAATCTGCTCAGCGCCGGCGAAATCGATTACGAAGGCTTTATGACCCTGACCACCGCATCATCGCCGTCGGTGGGTCACTGCAACACCATGGGCACTGCGCTGTCGATGAACGCCCTGGCCGAGGCACTGGGTATGTCCCTGCCCGGCTGCGCGAGCATCCCGGCACCGTACCGCGAGCGCGGGCAAATGGCCTATGCCACCGGCATGCGCATCGTCGACCTGGTGCGCGAAGACGTACGCCCCTCCCAGATCATGACCCACGCAGCCTTCGAAAACGCCATTGCCGTGGCCTCGGCGCTGGGCGCATCCACCAACTGCCCGCCACATCTGATTGCCATCGCCCGCCACAGCGGTATCGAGCTGTCACTGGAAGACTGGCAGCGCGTCGGCGAAGACGTGCCCTTGCTGGTCAACTGCATGCCCGCCGGCGAGTACCTGGGTGAAAGCTTCCACCGCGCAGGCGGTGTACCGGCGGTGATGCATGAACTGGACAAGGTCGGCCGCCTGCACCGCGACTGCCTCACGGTCAGTGGCCGCAGCATGGGTGACGTGGTTGCCGACTGCGTCACCGGCGACCGTGACGTGATCCGCTCCTACGAAGACCCGCTGATGCACCGAGCCGGTTTTATCGTACTCAGCGGCAACTTCTTCGACAGTGCCATCATGAAAATGTCAGTGGTGGGCGAAGCCTTTCGCAAGACCTACCTCAGCGACCCGTTGCAACCCAACAGCTTCGAGGCTCGGGCCATTGTGTTCGAGGGCCCGGAAGACTACACGGCGCGGATCAACGACCCGTCACTGGACATCGACGAGCGCTGCATTCTGGTGATTCGAGGCTGCGGCACCGTGGGCTTCCCCGGCAGCGGCGAGGTCGTGAACATGGCGCCACCTTCCAACCTGATCAAGGCCGGGATCGACTCCCTGCCCTGCATGGGTGATGGCCGCCAAAGCGGCACCTCGGCCAGCCCGTCAATTCTCAACATGTCCCCGGAATCTGCGGTGGGTGGCGGTCTGTCGTTACTGCGCACCGGCGATCGCCTGCGCGTCGACCTCAACGCGCGCAGCGTCAACCTGCTGGTGGACGAAAGCGTGCTCAACGAACGCCGCCAGGAACCGCTGCCACCGCTGGCCCCGTCACAAACTCCGTGGCAGGAACTGTACCGCCAACTGGTCGGCCAGCTCTCCACCGGCGGCTGCCTCGAACCGGCCACCCTGTACTGGCGCGTGATCCCGGAAAACGGCCCGCCCCGTCACTCCCACTAGACACGACAAACACATTACCTGTGGGAGCGAGCCTGCTCGCGAAGCAGACACTGCAGATGGTCAGCCAACCCGTGGTGACTTGATCGCGACCAAGCTCGCTCCCACCAAGCACTCTTTTCAAGGATCACGTATATGCAAACGCTGCAATTGACCATAGAAAACACCCTGCCCGATGACTGGCAGCGCGCCACCCTGGTCGGTCGCGTGTGGTTGCCCGGCGAACGTGGCGGCCCGGCCGTGGTGGTGATTCGTGACGGTGAAGTAATCGACTGCACGGCCCACTTCCCCACCCTGAGCCTGCTGCTCGATAGCGACAACCCGCTGCAAGCCGTGCGTGAAATCCGCGGCACCGTATTGGGCACGATGCAGGCCTTGCTGGCCAACAGCGGCGAGCAGCGCGACATGGGCAAACCCTACCTGCTGGCCCCGGCAGATCTGCAAGTGATCAAGGCGGCGGGTGTGACTTTTGCTGCCAGCATGATCGAACGGGTGATCGAGGAAAAAGCCGGAGGCGATGCCCACCGTGCCGAAGAGGTTCGTGCCCTGGTGCACGAAGTGATTGGTAATAACCTGCGCGACCTGCGCCCCGGCTCGCCAGAAGCCATGCGCCTCAAACAAGTGCTGATCGAACAGAACATGTGGTCGCAGTACCTGGAAGTGGGTATCGGCCCCGACGCCGAAATTTTCACCAAGGCACCGATCCTCGCTGCGGTGGGCAGCGGCAGCGCCATTGGCATCCACCCCGGTTCAAGCTGGAACAACCCGGAGCCGGAAGTGGTGCTGGCGGTAGACAGCCAGGGCCGAATCCACGGCGCGACCCTGGGCAACGACGTCAACCTGCGCGACTTCGAAGGTCGCAGCGCGTTACTGCTGAGCAAGGCCAAGGACAACAACGCCTCCTGTGCACTGGGGCCCTTTATTCGCCTGTTTGACGAACACTTCAACCTCGACGACGTGCGCCATTGTGAAGTGACCTTGCGTGTTGAAGGTGTCGATGGCTACGTGCTGAACGGCAAAAGCTCAATGAACCAGATCAGCCGCGACCCGGCGGACCTGGCCGAACAGACGCTCAACGCCAACCACCAGTACCCGGACGGTTTTGTCCTGTTCCTGGGTACCCTGTTCGCTCCTACCGAAGACCGCGACCAGCCGGGCCAGGGGTTTACCCATAAGGCCGATGATGTTGTAAGCATCTCGTCACCGACACTGGGAGCGTTGCACAACCGCGTGACCGGCAGCGACCAGGCGCCACAATGGGCGTTCGGGGTCAGTGCACTGATGAAGAACCTGGCGGGCCGCGGGCTGCTGGGCCAGGCCTGACTGGCTGATTGAAAGCCACAAAAAAGGCCCCGCCTGTTCAACAGTGCGGGGCCATTACGTATCTGGTGTCCCAGGCGGGGTTCGAACCTGCAACCTTCCCCTTAGGAGGGGGATGCTCTATCCAATTGAGCTACTGAGACAAATAACGGCGTGCATGGTAACGGGCATGCCTGGGTTTGTCATGTCGTGAGTGGTCTTTTTAACTGTAAGACAGCGGCCAAAACAGATTTTTTTTGCCTCCGATGAGCGGTACGAGGTTGCGATCGACTGCACAGCACAAGCAAGGCTCAGGCGACCATCGTGCAATTTGCACTACATCAAAAAGCCATCATTGCAAAATGCAATTAAACACTCTTGAATATACGGCTCAACTCGCTGTTTTATAAGGTTTTTTAGCCTTGTTACAGTTGGCACGAAGACTGCTCTATTAACAGTATCCCGTCCATGCTCTCAGAGATGACCGCCATGAACAGCACGCTACTACTGTTAAACACCCTCGCGCTGGCCGTATTGCTGATTTTTCATTTTCTGCCCGAGCCCGTTTCGGCCGAGCAGCCTGTTGAAATGACGGCTACCTTCAACAAACCGCGGCCACAGGTTGCGGTGATGAAAGAGACCAGCCGCGTGACACCTCGTCTGGCTGCCAACCAGCCCGTCGCCGACCAGGCACCTGCGGGTGAACGCTGGGTCTTTTGAAAGCACATTGAGAGATGGGTAAGAAATCATGTCCAAAATCGCTTTGGCTCTGTTAATGCTGGCACTGTCGAGCCTTGCCCTGGATGTATTCACCAGTAACGAATTTGGCAATCTGCCCTTGATCGCCGCCGCGGTGTTTTTCGCTTGCTGGCTGGTGGCGCTGATGCTTGGCCGCAGGTTCAAGTTTGACCCGCAATTGCGCTGAAACTGCCCATAGGCAAGGGGGAAAACCCATTAATTTGCTGGGTTAATCGCTAAGCCACCCATTCGAGTGTATATTTTTAACAAGACCTACTGGCATAACGCCTTTATCCGGTTCAATATTTGTCACAGAATTGACGCCAGGGAAGTGGCAGATTTGAGGCATGATGCGCGCCTCTTAGCAATTCAGGTTGAACATTTGGCTATAAGGACGGTCTTAAACACATCCTGCGGCCAATTCCCGAGAACCGCTCCCCTGAACTAACCGGTTAACTAAAATGCGCCCATTGAAACAGGCAATTTACTCCAGCCGCACGGCTGACAAGTTCGTCGTTCGCCTGCCAGACGGAATGCGCGAGCGCATCGCCGAAGTGGCTCGCAACCATCACCGCAGCATGAACTCTGAAATCATTGCTCGTCTCGAGCAAAGCCTTATCCAGGAAGGCGTTCTGGGTGATGAGCTCAGCATGCGCCTCGACAGCCCCGAGCTTTCCCTGCATGAGCGTGAGCTGCTGCAACGCTTCCGCCAGTTGTCACACCGCCAGCAAAACGCCCTGGTATCACTGATTGCTCACGATGCTGAAGCAGCCTCTGAAGAATCCTGATTTAACCCAGGCATAAAAAAAGCCAGCAAATGCTGGCTTTTTTTATGGGCGCTGTTCGCGCCCTGTACAGAATGATCAAAGCAGGAAGATAGTCGCCAGCCCCAGAAAGATGAAGAACCCGCCACTGTCGGTCATGGCGGTGATCATCACGCTTGCGCCCATGGCCGGATCACGCCCCAGCCGGGCCAGCGTCATGGGAATCAATACCCCCATCAGTGCTGCCAGCAGCAGGTTGAGGGTCATGGCTGCGGTCATCACCACGCCGAGCGACCAGCTGCCATACAGCAGGTAGGCCACAACACCAATCACCCCACCCCACACCAGACCATTGATCAGGCCCACGGCGAGCTCCTTGCGCATCAACCGCGAAGTGCTGCCGGTGTTAACCTGATCCAGGGCCATAGCGCGCACGATCATGGTAATGGTCTGGTTGCCGGAGTTACCACCAATACCGGCCACGATGGGCATCAGTGCTGCCAGAGCCACCAGCTTTTCAATCGAGCCTTCGAACAGGCCAATCACCCGCGAAGCAATAAATGCCGTGACCAGGTTGACTGCCAGCCAGGCCCAACGGTTACGCAGGGACTTCCACACCGAGGCGAAGATGTCTTCTTCTTCTCGCAGACCGGCCATGTTGAGAACTTCGTTTTCACTCTCTTCACGGATCAGGTCGACCATTTCATCGATGGTCAGACGGCCGATAAGCTTGCCGTTCTTGTCCACCACCGGGGCCGAAATCAAGTCATAACGTTCAAATGCCTGAGCAGCATCGTAGGCATCTTCGTCCGGGTGAAAACTCACCGGGTCGTTGGCCATGACCTCAGACACTTGTTTTTCAGGGTCGTTGACCAGCAGACGCTTGATCGGCAGCACGCCTTTGAGCGCACCGTCGTAATCGACCACGAACAGTTTGTCGGTATGGCCCGGCAACTCCTTGAGGCGACGCAGGTAACGCAGCACGACTTCAAGGCTGACATCCTCACGGATGGTCACCATCTCAAAGTCCATCAAGGCACCGACCTGGTCCTCGTTATAGGACAGTGCGGAGCGCACGCGCTCACGCTGCTGGCCATCCAGGGTCTCCATCAGCTCATGGACGACGTCTCGCGGCAGCTCGGGAGCCAGGTCAGCAAGTTCGTCGGCGTCCATCTCCTTGGCGGCTGCCAGGAGCTCGTGATCGTCCATGTCGGCGATCAGGGTTTCACGCACCGAGTCGGATACTTCGAGCAGGATGTCGCCATCGCGATCAGCCTTGACCAGCTGCCAGACCGTCAGGCGGTCGTCCAGAGGCAATGCTTCGAGGATATAGGCAACGTCTGCGGAGTGCAGGTCTTCCAGCTTGCGCTGGAGTTCAACAAGGTTTTGCCGATGGACCAGGTTCTCGACCCGGTCATGGTGATGGCCTTCCTGACGATGAGTCAGATCTTCGACCACACGCTGGCGATTAAGCAGCTCAATAACTTGAGCAAGGCGGCTTTGCAGGCTTTCTTGGGTTTTCTTTACTTCAACTTCGGTCATAGGCGAACTCCACTCCCAGCAGCAGGGCACGCCGGAAGGATCAATCAGTCAATTCATGATTGGTAAAGCGGGATGCTGAGTTACTACTGGGTAAGTCCATGGAGGTATTCCACAAGCCCCGGCGGGGCTGACGGCCGCAATCATACACGGCTTGAAAATTAATGACGCAAAAATCTTGGAGATAACAAAAGCTTGCGAAAAACCGCCAGACGGCGCCTGCGCACTGCTTGTGCGACGAAGGATGAGTTGCACAGGGCACAACTCAAAGCTGAAATTCAACCTTGTAGCCGTTGACGAGCAGGGACAAGAGCCAGAATAAACACAAGACAAGTCGCGAGGATGACAGCAATAGCCAAATCGCAGATAACAAAAAGCCCGCACAACGTGCGGGCTTTTTGATGTTTGGTGCACTCGACAGGATTCGAACCTGTCACCGCTCGGTTCGTAGCCGAGTACTCTATCCAGCTGAGCTACGAGTGCAGGTTGTGTTTGTTAAACCAGACCACCGCTGGCTGAAGCAAAGCCAACTGCCTGGGCAATTGACTCTTAAATGGTGCACTCGACAGGATTCGAACCTGTGACCGCTCGGTTCGTAGCCGAGTACTCTATCCAGCTGAGCTACGAGTGCAAGTTGTGTTTGATAGACCAGACCACCGCTGGTTGAAGCAAAACCAATCGCCTTGGCAATTGACTCTTAAATGGTGCACTCGACAGGATTCGAACCTGTGACCGCTCGGTTCGTAGCCGAGTACTCTATCCAGCTGAGCTACGAGTGCATTTGAAGCGGCGCATTATAGACCGTTGAATCTCTCTGGCAAGATTTTTTTTCAGTATTTTCAACAACTTACTGAACTGCCTAGATTACAACGTGCTACATGAATAATGGCGGAGAAGGGGGGATTCGAACCCCCGACACCCTTTTGAGATGTACTCCCTTAGCAGGGGAGCGCCTTCGGCCACTCGGCCACCTCTCCGCAACACGGGGCGTATAATAACCAGCCTTTTCCCCGCATGCAACTAAAAACTTAAATAAAATTAAAGACTTGGTTCTTCATCCTTTTCATTCTTGATCCGCAGGTAGATCTCTTCACGGTGTACGGCCACTTCCTTGGGAGCATTGACGCCAATGCGCACCTGGTTGCCTTTGACGCCCAATACGGTCACGGTAATTTCGCCATCGCCTATGATCAGGCTTTCCGCACAACGGCGAGTCAGAATCAGCATACGTTTCTCCTCACACTTATCTTTTCAGGGACAACAGTCTGCAAAAAAAAAGAGCCCGAGCCTACTAGCGACTAGTAGCACTCTGCGCTCCTTAGTATTGACCAACATGACAAAACGGGTGGGCTTCGTGCATGCCTGCCAAAAAACAAAGGGCGCGGATTAACCGCGCCCTTCTGCCAACGCCTTACTCGCCCTGTCGGGCTGGCGCATCCAGATCAAAAGCGGTGTGCAGGGAACGCACGGCCAGCTCCAGGTACTTTTCTTCGATCACAACAGACACTTTGATCTCGGAAGTCGAGATCATCAGGATGTTGATGTTTTCCTTGGCCAGCGATTCAAACATGCGGCTGGCAACGCCTGCATGAGAGCGCATGCCCACACCCACGATCGAAACCTTGGCAATGTTGGTGTCGCCCACCACTTCACGGGCACCGATCTCGCGAGCGGTATTTTCCAGCACGCTTTGCGCCGCATTGTAGTCATTGCGGTGTACGGTGAAGGTGAAATCGGTGGTGTTATCGTGCGCAACGTTCTGCACGATCATGTCGACTTCGATGTTGGCCGCGCTGATCGGGCCCAGAATCTTGAACGCCACGCCCGGGGTGTCCGGCACGCCACGGATGGTCAGCTTGGCTTCGTCGCGATTGAACGCGATACCAGAAATGATCGGCTGTTCCATGGATTCCTCTTCATCAATAGTAATGAGGGTACCTGGACCCTCCTTGAAGCTGTGCAAAACGCGCAGCGGAACGTTGTACTTGCCGGCGAACTCGACTGCGCGGATCTGCAACACCTTGGAACCCAGGCTGGCCATTTCCAGCATTTCTTCGAAGGTGATCTTTTCCAGACGCTGCGCCTTGGCCACAACCCGCGGGTCAGTGGTGTAGACGCCGTCAACATCGGTGTAGATCTGGCATTCATCAGCCTTGAGGGCCGCTGCCAGCGCCACACCCGTGGTGTCGGAACCGCCACGGCCCAGCGTGGTGATATTGCCGAGCTCATCAACGCCCTGGAAACCGGCAACCACAACCACACGACCGGCCTTGAGATCAGCGCGAATCTTCTGATCGTCAATTTTCAGGATACGGGCCTTGGTGTGCGAGCTGTCCGTGAGGATGCGCACCTGGCTGCCGGTGTAGGACACGGCCGGCACACCACGCTTGTTCAGCGCCATGGACAGCAGACCAATAGTCACCTGCTCGCCCGTGGATACAATCATATCCAGCTCACGCGGCAACGGCTGATCGCTGATTTGCTTGGCCAGGTCGATCAGGCGATTGGTTTCGCCGCTCATGGCCGATAGCACGATCACCAGATCATTGCCGGCTTCGCGGAACTTCTTAACTTTATCGGCGACCTGCTCGATTCTCTCGACAGTGCCGACCGAGGTGCCTCCGAATTTCTGTACGATCAAAGCCATTTCAAAGCAGCCTCAGCCCATAAAGGGCGCCCATTTATCATTCAAACGACGCGCCGTTACTAGACAACGGCGCGTTCTGGACCTCAGATACCCTGCTCGACAAATGGCACGGTCAGAGCCAGCGCGGCGTCCAGGGCTGCAGCATCAACACCGCCACCTTGCGCCATGTCCGGACGACCACCGCCCTTCCCGCCCACTGCCGCAGCAGCCTGCTTCATCAAATCACCGGCTTTGAGTTGGCCAGTCAGGTCTTTGGTTACGCCTGCAACCAGTACAACCTTGTCTTCATGGACACTGCCGAGCAGGATCACCGCACGACCGAGCTTGTTCTTCAGCTGATCTACCAGCGCCAGAAGCGCCTTGCCGTCTTGACCGTCCAGGCGGGCGGTCAACACTTTCACGCCTTTTACGTCCACTGCCGACGATGACAGATCATCACCCGCTGCGCTTGCGGCCTTGGCCTGCAACTGCTCAAGCTGTTTTTCCAGCTGACGGTTGCGCTCAAGTACCGCCGACAATTTGTCGACCAGGTTCTCGCGCGAGCCCTTGACCAGGCTGGCGGCTTCCTTGAGCTGCTCTTCGGCAGCATTTAGGTAAGCCAGTGCAGCTGCGCCGGTCACCGCTTCAATACGACGGATACCGGAGGCTACACCGCCTTCGCTGATGATTTTCATCAGGCCGATATCACCGGTGCGCTTGGCGTGGATACCACCACACAGCTCAACCGAGAAATCACCACCCATGCTCAGCACGCGCACGCTGTCGCCGTACTTCTCGCCAAACAGCGCCATGGCGCCTTTTTCCTTGGCGGTTTCGATGTCGGTTTCTTCAGTCTCGACCGGGGTATTCTTGCGAATCTCGGCGTTGACGATATCTTCCAGCGCCTTGATCTGCTCAGGCTTGATCGCTTCGAAGTGGCTGAAGTCAAAACGCATGCGCTGGCTGTCAACCAGAGAGCCTTTCTGCTGAACGTGCTCGCCCAGAACCTGGCGCAAGGCGGCGTGCAGCAAGTGGGTGGCCGAGTGGTTCAGCGCCGTGGCGTGACGCACATCGGCGTCCACCTGGGCTTCAACGGTTTCGCCCACTTTCAGGCCGCCCGCAGCAACCACGCCGTGGTGCAGGAAAGCGCCACCGGTCTTGGTGGTGTCGCGCACGTCAAAGCGGGCAGCACCCGCCTGCAGGTAACCGCAATCGCCGACCTGACCGCCCGATTCGGCATAGAACGGGGTCTGGTCGAGAATCACCACACCCTCGTCGCCTTCGTTCAGGCTGGCAACCGACTGCCCTTCTTTATACAGCGCAACCACCTTGGCCGAGGCCTGGGTAGCGTTGTAACCGACAAACTCGGTCGGCACGTCGACTTTGACCAGGGTGTTGTAGTCCAGGCCAAACGAGCTGGCCGAACGGGCACGCACACGCTGGGCTTCCATCTCGCGTTCGAAGCCTTCTTCGTCCACGGTCAGGTTGCGCTCGCGGGCGATATCGGCCGTCAGGTCCATCGGGAAGCCGTAGGTGTCGTAGAGCTTGAACACTACGTCGCCAGGCACCACGGTACCCTTGAGCTCAGCCAGATCCAGCTCGAGGATTTTCAGACCCTGCTCCAGGGTCTTGGAGAACTGCTCTTCTTCAGCCTTGAGCACGCGCTCGATATTGGCCTGCTCGCGCACCAGCTCCGGGAAGCTGGCACCCATCTCGGCCACCAGGGCCGCGACGATCTTGTAGAAGAAATTGCCGGTAGCACCCAGCTTGTTGCCATGACGGCAGGCGCGACGAATGATGCGGCGCAGCACGTAGCCGCGACCTTCGTTCGATGGCAGTACACCGTCGGCGATCAGGAAGCTGCACGAACGGATATGGTCCGCTACCACCTTGAGCGATGCCTGGCCTTCGTTGGCGCAGCCGATCGCGTCCGCCGCTGCGGTCAGCAGGCTCTGGAACAGGTCGATATCGTAGTTGGAGTTGACGTGCTGCATCACCGCACTGATCCGCTCCAGGCCCATGCCGGTGTCTACCGACGGCGCTGGCAACGGATGCAACACGCCATCGGCGGTGCGGTTGAACTGCATGAAAACGTTGTTCCAGATTTCGATGTAACGGTCGCCGTCTTCGTCTGGCGAGCCCGGCGGGCCACCCCAGATTTCCGGGCCGTGATCGTAGAAAATCTCGGTGCACGGGCCGCACGGGCCGGTATCGCCCATGGTCCAGAAGTTGTCCGATGCATACGGCGCGCCCTTGTTGTCGCCGATACGGATCATGCGCTCGGCAGGCACGCCGACGTCCTGGGTCCAGATGTCGTAGGCTTCGTCATCGCTGGCGTAGACGGTCACCCACAGCTTGTCTTTGGGCAGCTTGAGAACACCGGTCAGGAAGGTCCAGGCGAAATTGATCGCATCTTTCTTGAAGTAATCGCCAAAGCTGAAATTGCCGAGCATTTCAAAGAAGGTGTGGTGACGGGCGGTGTAACCGACGTTTTCCAGGTCGCTGTTCTTGCCGCCGGCACGCACGCACTTCTGGCTGCTGGTCGCTCGGGTGTAGGCACGTTTTTCTTGACCCAGGAAACAGTCCTTGAACTGGTTCATCCCCGCGTTGGTGAACAGCAGGGTCGGGTCGTTATTAGGGACCAAGGAGCTGGAAGGGACACGGGTGTGACCTTGCTCCTCGAAGAAGCGAAGGAAGGCTTCACGGATTTCTGCGCTTTTCATAGGTTCTTCCACGGAGGCTGCGGCCAGAGGCAAGTAAATCACGTCAATCGACAGTGCGACTCGCAAAGGGCCGCATTATATCGGCCCTTCGCCCCGGGTACAGCGTGTTTATACGATAGCGACAAGCAATTGGACGGATTGAACGCTTATTGAAGGGAAAACTCGGCAAAAACCGCTATCACCTGCTCAATCTGGCTGCGACTGACATCCATGTGCGTCACCATTCGCAAGCGCGGCGCGGCACTGAGCCTGATCCCCTGGCCGGCCGCAAAGGCCTTGAGTGCCTCGGCACGCTCACCGATCTGGACGTAGACCATATTGGTCTGCACCGGCTCAACCTCATAACCGGCAGCACGCAGGCCCTCGGCCAGCAACTGGGCATTGGCATGGTCATCGGCCAGACGCGCCACCTGATGATCCAGTGCATACAGCCCGGCAGCCGCCAGTTGACCGGCCTGGCGCATGCCGCCCCCGACCATCTTGCGCAGGCGCCGGG
>NZ_WIWL01000003.1:0-12411 GCF_009600105.1 Pseudomonas sp. FSL R10-0056 | reverse complement strand
GGGCAGGGGTATCATTGGCTGCACTGGCAACCTGTAGGCCACCGCCTGCGCCCAACGACTGCATGGCCGCCAGCATGCTGCTGCCCACCTGCAAAGAGGCGCCCAGTGTGGCGCTGCCCAGGCTCGCATTGCTGCTGGCGGATAGCTGCTCGATGGCGGCGCCCGCCGTCTGTGCCGAGGTGTTGAGCAGGGCGTTATACAGCGCGTTGCCGGCCTTTAGCTGGCTCAGGCCGATGGCCGCACTGTGGCCGTTGGCGCTGCTGGCATAATCGGTAAATGCTACGTCATTGCGCGCATAGGTCAGCTCGACGCTGGTGGGGGTGTAGTTGAGGGTCGGGGTGAGGAAGGCGTAATCGCTGGTGACTTTGCCAAAGGTGCCGTCGATGGCCGCTGCGTTCAGCACCCTGTACTGGCTTAGCCACGGATAGGTACCGCTACCGGCATTGATGGCCAGGGTCGAGCCATTGAGGTGGACGGTGCCGCCAACCTGCACCGGTGCGCTGCTGCCATCGGCATTGACGCCATAGGCCAGGGTCGCGCCGCTGCTCAGGGTCAAGTCATGGCTGATGGTGGCGCTGCCCAGCTGCGTGTCGGTTTGCAGTGTGCCGTTGACCTGCAGGTTGGCGACGCTGCCACCACCGGCATACATGCCACCTTCATCGACAGTGATAGCGCCGCTGATGGCTCCCAGGTTGACCAGGCGGGCGCCGCTGAACACCTCGCCGCCGTCACTGAAGTCGTTGTGGCTGGTGAGGGTCCAGCTGCCGGACTTCACGTCCAGCCATTCAACGTTCTGGCTATTGCCGAAGCGGCCACCGGCCGGGTCATCCAATGTCACCCGGTCGTAGCCGCTACCGCCGTCCACCAGGCCGTCGAAGCGGCTGGCGCTGCCCAGGGTCAGGTGGTCATCGCCGCCGCCGAGGTCCAGGGCCAGACCATTGCTGCCATTGATCAGCCCCTTGTTGCTGACCACATCATCGAACTCTCCCACAAATCTGACGGCAAAACCGTCCAGCCCTTTGATTGTGCCGTTATTGATCAGTCGGGTGGCCGCGACCCCGGGGCCATCGCTGCCGTCATCCACCAGCACCGCATTGTTGGCGCCACTGATGAGTGCACCTGCGGCGTTGTAGAGATAACCCCCGCCAAGGGCGATACCTTCGCTGCCATTGGCAAAGCCGTTTTTATCGACGCCACCGGCGCCGGTGCCCTGAATCACCCCATAGTTTTCGATATGGGCGATCAGGTCGATATCCACGCCATCGCCGTCACCGTTGGGCTTGAGCCCGGAGTAGGCGCCGGTGATGGTGCCGTAATTGATCACGGTGCCGTTGCCGTCCGAACCAAAGCCCGAACCGTTGCGCCCGGTGACTTCGCCGTAGTTGACCAGGGTTGCGCCCAGATCGGTGGTCATGCCGTGGCGACCACCTGAAAGGGTGCCGTGGTTGGTCACGGTCACGCCGGTTGCCGAGTCAATATCGATGCCGTCGAATTTGTTGTCGTCGGTCAGGGCATCACCCGATGAAATCTCGCCGTAGTTGAGGATTGTGGCGTTGGAACCGGTTTTCATGCCGTCACTGAATTCGCCGCGGATCAGCCCACCCTCGCGGTTGATAAGGGTGGTCTGGACACCTTCGCTGCGCAGCGAGTCGAGGTCGATGGCCTGGCCACTGCCGGTCGAGCGCACAGTGCCACTGTTGTCGATCAACACACTGCCACTGGTGAAATTGGTGTCGATTCGCAAAGCATCGTTACTGCCCTGAATCGTCGCGCCGCTGCGATTGATAATGCTGTAGTTGCGTTCACCACGGGTACTGCCGCTGGTATCGATGGCTCGCCCGCCTGTCGAGATCAAGCTGCCGGCGTTGTCGATGACGACACCTGAGCCGCGGGTGTCGTCTTTCAGAGTGACCGCCACCTTGGTGGTGGTCAGGCTGCCGCTGGGCGTCAACGTCAGGGTGTCGTTGCCATTGAGGGTCAGGCTGTCGGTGCTGGCGGTGCTGAGGAGGGCCGCTTTGGCAAACGCCACAGGGGATAAACAGCTGGTACTCAGCAGTGCAAGGGTGAGCGCAAGACGCTGGGGTGAGGCGGGCATGACGAACGACCTTTTTTGTAATAATAAGGTCGTCATGTATAGCGAACAGGTTTTACAAAATGATGTATCCGAATACCACCAGAACCTCTGTATCGTGTCGGCCATTGTAAGAAATTTCGCTTTTACTCGGCGCTTCCAGATTCTGTCGAAGTGCCCCCTTATCGAAGTGGTTCAGCTCACCCATGGAAACAGTACGTGCCCGTCTTGCCGGCCTGATTGAATTTGTTAAACAGACCGCGCTGATGCAAAAGCGGCCGGCGTTAACCCTTAGCCAACACAGCGCCTTCAGTGCCAGCGAAGAAAAATTGCGGGCGTTGCCCGGGGTCAGCCTGGATCTGCACAACGGCGAGGAAGACGAAGTCTGGCTGCAGCTCGAACGTCTGCATGAGCGCAAGCCACCGGCGCCCCTCAGCCCGCTGCTGGGGTTGTGGATCGAACTCAAGGGCACGCCGCAGACCGAACCGGCACTCAAGGTCCGCCTGGCACGGGAGGTCCTGATCAACAGCACGGCGATCTCCGAGGACGAACGCTCGCGCTTGATGCCTGTAGCTCTGCAGATCGGGGAAGACGTCGCTGTCGAAGAGTGGGTCAATCTGGAAGACTGCCTGGATGCTGGCGAGATCCGTGCGCAATTCAAGTCTTACAGCCAAACGGCCTGGCGCCTGTGGGCCGCTGAGGAAAAACAGCGGCGCAAAAGCATCGAACTGTATGCCGAGCTTTTTATGCTGGTGCAACAGATGCAGGGCAACCTGGGGGATGCGCAGCTGGAACTGGTGTGGGGCCTGGGGGTTTCGACGTGGGAACATCCCGTGGTCGGTGTCATCCATTACCCGTTAATTAGCCAGTTGGTGGAGATCGCCATCAACCCCGACAGCATGGCCATTGAAGTGCGCCCGCGCGCTGCCGAGCCACGCCTGGAAGTGGATGCCTATGTGGCGGCCGATATTGCCGGTGTCGGGCCGCTGGCAACCCTGGCCAAGGATTTTTTCCAACAGGATCAGGCCGGCATCAGCCCGTTCAACGCCGCCAGCTACGAGCCGGTGATTCGTTCAGCATCGACCCTGCTCGATGCCCATGGTCAGTTTTTGCCGGTGACGCTGGCCGAGGGTGATCGATCCGTCCCCAAGGCTGCCGAGTTCTTGTGTGTCACCGATACCTGGTGCCTGTTTGCCCGCGCCCGCGACAGCAATATGTTTATTGAAGACCTGGGTCGCTTTGAAGCCGGGATCGAGGAGGCCGGTGAGCTGCCGGCGGCCTTGCGGGCCATTCTCACCGAACCGTCCAGTGTGCTGGAAGATGTGGTCCTGCCACCGTTTCGTGGTTTGTCCTACGTCAGCGGTACCCAGGGGGATGATGCGCCGGCGGCAAAAGCGCAGGAGCTGTATTTCCCCAAACCGTACAACGATGAGCAGGTGCAAATCATCCAGCTGCTGCAAGTGCACGATGGCGTTGTGGTGCAGGGCCCGCCCGGTACGGGCAAGACCCATACCATCGCCAACGTCATCAGCCATTACCTGGCCAATGGCAAGCGGGTGCTGGTGACGTCGATGAAAGACCCGGCCCTGGCGGTGCTGCAGGAAAAACTCCCGGAAGCCATACGTCCGCTGGCAATCAGTTTGTTGAGCAGTGAAGCGGACGGCATGAAGCAGTTCGAGTTCGCCATTCAAAAGATCTCAGCTGAAGTACAGCGCATCGATCGTGCGCTATATAAGCGCGAAATCGGCCAGATTGACGACGAAATCAACACCCTTCATGGTCAGATGGCCGGCGTTGATCGTGAGATCACTCATTGGGCCGAGCGTAATCTGTCGGACCTGGAGATCGACGGTGAGCGCCTGAGCCCTACCCATGCGGCCTTGCAGGTTGCGGCGGCCCAAGATGAAATCAGCGGTTTTACCGACCGGATCGGCGTGGACGAAGCCTATCGTCCGCGCTTTACGTTGCAAGACATCATCGCCTTGCGCGAAGCCCGGCTTGAACTCAAGGACTCACTGGCCTACCTGGGCCAGAAACTGCCGCAGCTGGCTGACTTCCCGGACGCGCAGACACTGATTCAGGTGCATCAGGATCTGGCTCAGGAAAGCCAGCTGCAGCTCAAGGAAAGCACCGGCGAAGTGCCGCGCCTGCTGGATAACAGTGCCGAAACCCTGGAGCAGGCCCAGGCGCTGGTCGAGCATTTGGGCCAACTGCAAACCCTGCGCACACAGATCAGCACCTCGGCCCACAGCTGGGCCGCGCCCATGCAGGCTTGTCTGATGCGTGGTGGCAACGATGATGTGCTGGCGCTGTTTGCCAGCCTCAAGGGCGAGATCGAAGACGCGCTGGCAGGGCGCAAGGCCTTTGTGGCACGACCGGTAAGCCTGTCGTTCGAGTTGCATGCGCAACCCGAGGTGGTAGCAGCTATCGATAACATGGCCCAGGGGCGACGCCCGTTCGGCTTGTCCGGCCTGCTTGGCAAGGGCACGCAAAAACAGTTGCTGGACACCATTGTGGTGTTGGGCAGCAAGCCGCAAAGCGACCAGGACTGGCAGCATGTGCAAGCCTTTGTGCACTTCCAGCAACACAGCCGTACCTTGCTGCTGCGCTGGAATGCGCTGGCCGCCGAAATACCCTTGCCGACGCTGGAAACCGACGCCGAACAACTGATGGCAGCGGCCCGGGCGATCGAGCAGTTCGATGCCATTGTGCTCACAGAGCAGGGCGAAGCCCGTGCCCACCGCGAACTCAAGCAGCTGCTCCCGGACTGGGCCGAGGTTAGCCAGTTGCGCAGCAACGCATCGGTATTGGCCGAGGCCGAAAGCATCCTGCGACACTACCTGATACGCCATCGCCTGGCGGCCACCTGGGCCATCAAGGAAACCTTCAACAAAGCCCTGGCCGGGTGTGGTGGCGATATCAGTGAGCAGTTGCAAGGCTTTCTGGATTTGAGCCTTGGTCAGCCTCAGGTTGATACCGCCTTACTGCAAACCCGGTGGTCCGCGCTGATGGACGAGTTGCGCCGGGTGATGGCCCTGGCCAGTGCCCTTGAGACCGTACAGCGGGTAACCGACCTGATCGCGCAAAGCGGCGGCCTGCTTTGGGCCGCCCGTTTGCGTGAAGAGCCGGTCGTCGGGGCGGTCGACGGCCTGCTCCCGGACAACTGCCTGGATGTGTGGCGCCTGAGCCGTCTGGCCCGCTACCTCGAAAGCATCGACGGACGCGAAGACCTCAAGCGATTGTTCAAGTTACGCGGTGAGCTGGAGCTGAGTCTGTCGCGTCTTTATCAGGATGCGGTGGTCAAACGAACCTGGCTGCGGCTGTCGGAAAACGCCACGCCGAGTGTCAGGGCAGCCCTTGAGCTGTACCGCACCGCAATCCGCAAGATCGGCAAGGGCACCGGCGTACGCGCCGGGCGTTATCGTCAGGATGCGCGACTGGCGGCCGATGTGGCGATCTCGGCCATCCCGTGCTGGATCATGCCGCATTACCGCATTTGCGAAAGCCTGCCCGCGCAGTACGGTGCCTTTGACCTGGTGATTATCGACGAAGCGTCGCAGTCGGATCTCAGTGCATTGCCGGCGTTGCTGCGGGCGAAAAAAGTGCTGGTGGTGGGCGATGACAAACAAGTATCGCCCGATGGTATCGGCATGGAAGAAGAGCGCGTGCAGAACATGATGGCGCGCTTTCTGGGCAATCAGGTGGGCCTGTATCGGCCCTTGATGTCGCCCGAGCGTTCGCTGTATGACCTGTTCAAAGTGGTATTTGCCAAGAGCGGCACCATGCTGCGCGAGCATTTTCGCTGTGTGGCGCCGATCATCGAATACTCCAAGCGAGAGTTCTACAACCACGAACTCAAACCGCTGCGCCTGCCGTTGATGACTGAGCGTCTGGACCCGCCGCTGGTGGATCTGCTGGTGATGGACGGGGAGAAGAAAGGCAAGTTCAACCTTGGCGAAGCCCAGGTGATCGTCGAGGAAATTCGCCGCCTGATCGCCCTGCCGCAGATCACTGGACGCAGCATCGGCGTGGTCTCGCTGCTGGGCGCCGAGCAAGCGCAAAAGATCATGCAGATGCTGACCAAAGAGCTGGGCGAAGAGGTTATTACCCAGTTCCAGATCAGCTGTGGCGATGCCCGCACGTTCCAGGGCAAGGAGCGCGACATCATGTTCCTGAGCATGGTGGCCTCTCCCGGCGATTGCTTTGCCAACAGCCGCGACTCGATAGCCCAGCGCTTCAACGTGGCCGCTTCGCGGGCACGGGATCGCATGTACCTGGTGCGCAGTGTCGAGCTGACCGACCTCAGCCCTGTGGACAGTTTGCGCCGCGGCCTGATTGAGCACTTTGAAGCCCCTTTTACCCAGGATGCTGCGCAGGTCAGTGATCTGCGCGAGTTGTGCGAATCCGGCTTCGAGCAGGAGATATACGATGAGCTGACCCAGCGTGGCTATCGGGTGATTCCGCAGGTGGGCGTTGGCGCGTATCGCATCGACATGGTGGTCGAGGGCGACAACGACAGTCGCCTGGCCATCGAATGTGACGGCGACCGCTTCCACGGCCCGGACCGCTGGGACAGCGACATGCGTCGCCAGCGTATTCTGGAGCGGGCGGGCTGGCGTTTCTGGCGTTGCTTTGCATCGGCTTTTACCCTTGATCGTCAGCAGATCATTGATGATTTGCTGGCTACCTTGAAGGCAATGAACATCGAGCCTGCCAGCGGCGAAGGCGCGGCGCCGAGCATTCATGTCGAGCGCCGTCGGGTATATGGCTTTGAACGCGCAGGAACAGTCACCGAGGAGGGCCGTGTGCGGGCCCATGATAACCGTCCGGCCAAAGACCCGTTTTTGTTCTGGGTACCGGACGACACATTGGCCGTGAGCGATGTCGAGGCTGAGCAGTCTTTGCCACTGACCGTCTGATGGTCGCCGGGGAACAGTAGGCGCGAGCCGGCTCGCGATATCGTGACCCGGCCAGCCAGACCGCAGCGCCCGTATTACAGGCAGGCCAGCCCCTTGGGGTTTTGCGTTGTCATGTGTCAGCAGGTGATCGTACAACCACCTTGAGCTATGATGCGTCCCTACGGGGGCGCGATTTCGCAGTGTTCAGGTCGGCCAAGGCGATAGATCAGCTGCTTTAATCATCAATGCTTCCGATCCTTTTGATTTCGAGAAAAATGTTCACCATGGAAAACCACAACGACGTACCCCGCCTCCCTCGCAAGCGCCGCAGCCTGGCGCAAGAGTTGGTGACGGTGCTGTCCGAGCAGATCCGCGACGGCATGCTCAAGCGCGGCGACAAGTTGCCCACCGAGTCGGCGATCATGGAAGCCCATGGTGTTAGCCGTACGGTGGTGCGCGAGGCCATTTCCCGACTGCAGGCCGCAGGGCAAGTCGAGACGCGACACGGCATCGGCACCTTTGTGCTGGATACACCGAGCCCGAGCGGTTTTCGCATCGATCCGGCAACTGTCGTCACATTGCGCGATGTGCTGGCGATTCTTGAGTTGCGCATCAGCCTGGAGGTTGAATCTGCAGGGCTGGCGGCGCAGCGGCGCAGTGCCGAACAACTGGCCGCAATGCGCGCGGCGCTGGATGCCCTGAATGAAAATACCGCGCGTAACGGTGATGCCGTGGCTTCGGATTTTCAGTTCCATTTGCAGATTGCACTGTCGACCGGCAACCGCTACTTCACGGACATCATGACTCACCTGGGCACCAGCATTATCCCGCGAACCCGGCTCAATTCGGCGCGTCTGGCCCATGATGACCAGCAGCAGTACATGGACCGCCTGAACCGTGAACACGAAGAAATCTACCAGGCCATTGCCCGTCAGGATTCGGAAGCGGCCCGCGCTGCCATGCGCCTGCACCTGACCAACAGCCGCGAGCGCCTGCGCCATGCCCATGAAGAGGCAGAGGCGCAGCGCGGGTAGGGCGTCCTCCACCTGTGGGAGCGGGCTTGCCCGCGATCGTATCGACGCGGATTGCCTGACAGAACGCGGCGCTTGCATCGCGAGCAAGCCCCTCCCACAGGGTATTGCTGCGTAAGATGAGCTGTTCTACGACAACCTGTCACTTACCAAAAATTAAATTTCACTTTCACCACACTCCACCAAAGCCCGTACTAGACGGGCTTTTTTGTTTTTATCGAAACTGATTCGGCCCAGGGCAGCCACGATTTCAAGAAATGAGATTGACGTTCTTTTTTTAAGTTGTACGATGACGTACGACGCAACGAATCGCTAACGTATTTCTCATCACAACGTGCTCCCAGGGTGTTCGAATAATGAATCCACAAGAACTGAAGTCCATCCTCTCTTCCGGTCTGTTGTCCTTTCCGATAACCGACTTCAATGCTCAAGGTGATTTCCACCCTGAGGGTTACATCAAACGTCTGGAATGGCTGGCTCCGTACGGCGCTTCGGCCCTGTTTGCCGCTGGCGGCACGGGTGAGTTCTTCTCCCTGGCAGCCAGCGAATACTCGCAAGTGATCAAAACCGCAGTCGATACCTGCGCTACCAGCGTGCCGATCCTGGCCGGTGTCGGCGGTTCGACCCGCCAGGCCATCGAATACGCCCAAGAAGCCGAGCGCCTGGGCGCCAAAGGCCTGCTGCTGTTACCGCATTACCTGACTGAAGCCAGCCAGGACGGCGTTGCCGCCCACGTTGAGGCAGTGTGCAAGTCGGTAAACATCGGCGTGATCGTCTACAACCGCAACGTTTGCCGTCTGACCGCACCGCTGCTGGAACGTCTGGCCGAGCGCTGCCCCAACCTGATCGGCTACAAGGATGGCCTGGGCGATATCGAATTGATGGTGTCGATCCGTCGCCGCCTGGGTGATCGCTTCAGCTATCTGGGCGGCTTGCCGACGGCCGAAGTGTACGCCGCTGCCTATAAGGCACTGGGCGTACCGGTTTACTCCTCGGCGGTGTTCAACTTTATCCCGAAAACCGCGATGGAGTTCTACCGTGCGGTGGCCCGTGACGATCACGGCACGATCGGCAAGATCATCGATGAGTTCTTCCTGCCGTACCTGGACATCCGCAACCGCAAAGCCGGCTACGCGGTCAGTATTGTCAAGGCCGGTGCCACCATTTCCGGTTACGGCGCAGGCCCGGTGCGTACCCCGCTGACCGATCTGCTGCCGGACGAGTACGAGGCGCTGGCAGCCTTGATCGACAAGCAAGGTCCGCAGTAAGCAATGACCAAGGCCGCTGAGTAATCAGCGGCTTTTTACGTAAAGGAATACGATCGGTGGCTCACGCAGCTCCCACATAAGTTCCACCCGTCAGCTACAGCCAAAACAGATTAACCCGCACATAAAAATAATCAGTGGGAGTAGTACTACATGCAAGCGACCAAGCCGACGCATGTCCGTTATTTGATTTTGCTCATGCTTTTTCTGGTGACCACGATCAATTATGCCGACCGTGCCACTATCGCCATCGCAGGTTCCAGCCTGCAAAAAGACCTCGGCATCGACGCCGTGACCCTGGGCTATATCTTCTCCGCATTTGGCTGGGCCTATGTGGCCGGGCAAATCCCCGGTGGCTGGTTGCTCGACCGGTTCGGCTCGAAAAAAATCTATGCCCTGAGCATCTTTACCTGGTCCCTGTTCACCGTGCTGCAAGGCTTTGTCGGTGAATTCGGCATGTCCACGGCCGTGGTTGCGCTCTTCATGCTGCGTTTTCTGGTGGGGTTGGCCGAAGCGCCGTCCTTTCCCGGCAACGCCCGCATCGTGGCCGCCTGGTTCCCCACCGCCGAACGTGGCACGGCCTCAGCTATTTTCAACTCGGCGCAATACTTTGCCACCGTGCTGTTTGCACCGTTGATGGGCTGGATCGTGTATTCCTACGGTTGGGAGCACGTCTTTATCGTGATGGGTGTGTTCGGCATCGTCTTCTCGGGCATCTGGCTCAAAGTGATCTACAGCCCGCGTGAGCACCCGCGCATCAACGAAGCGGAGTTCAAACACATCGCCGACAACGGCGGCATGGTCGACATGGACCAGAAAGGCAAAAAGGCCGACGGCCCCAAGTGGGACTACATACGCCAGCTGCTGACCAATCGCATGATGCTCGGCGTTTACCTGGGTCAGTACTGCATTAATGGCATCACTTATTTCTTTCTGACCTGGTTCCCGGTGTACCTGGTGCAGGATCGCGGCATGACCATCCTCAAGGCCGGCTTTATTGCCTCACTGCCGGCGGTCTGCGGGTTTATCGGCGGCGTGCTGGGCGGGGTCATTTCCGATTACCTGCTGCGCAAGGGCCACTCCCTGACCTTCGCCCGCAAGGCGCCGATTATCGCCGGCCTGCTGGTATCGAGCAGTATCGTGGCCTGCAACTATGTGGACATTGAATGGATGGTGGTGGGCTTTATGGCCCTGGCCTTCTTCGGCAAGGGCGTGGGCGCACTGGGCTGGGCCGTGGTTTCCGACACCTCGCCCAAGCAGATCGCCGGCTTGAGCGGCGGCCTGTTCAATACCTTCGGTAACATCGCCTCCATCACTACCCCGATCGTCATTGGCTACATCATCAGTGCCACCGGCTCGTTCAAATGGGCGCTGGTGTTTGTCGGTTGCAACGCACTGGTGGCGGTCTTCAGCTATCTGGTGATCGTCGGCCCGATCAAGCGTGTAGTACTTAAAGAACCACCGACCAGCGACCCGAAAATCGCTGACATTTTACCTGTCCATATTTGAGGAGCGGCGTCATGACGTTGATTGAACATTCCGACTCACCGCGCTCGATCCGCCTGCACCCGCGGGATAATGTCGCGGTGGTGGTCAACGACCAGGGCGTACCGGCGGGTACTGTGTTTGCCGACGGGCTGGTGACGGTGGATTTTGTCCCCCAGAGCCACAAGGTCACGCTGGCGGCTATTGCCGAAGGTGGCGAGGTGATCCGCTACGGTCAGGTGATCGGCTATGCCCTGCAAGCCATTGCGCGGGGCAGTTGGGTCAATGAGGACCAACTGCGCATGCCCACCGCACCGCCGCTCGATAGCCTGCCACTGGCCACCGATGTTCCCGCACCGCAAGTGCCACTTGAGGGCTTCACCTTCGAGGGTTATCGCAACGCCGATGGCACGGTCGGGACGCGCAATATCCTCGGCATCACCACCACCGTGCAGTGTGTGACCGGCGTGCTGGACCATGCGGTCAAGCGCATCAAGGACGAGTTGCTGCCCCGTTACCCGCATGTCGATGATGTGGTGGCCCTGACCCACAGCTACGGCTGCGGCGTGGCGATCAGCGCCACCGACGCCTATATCCCGATCCGTACCGTGCGCAACCTGGCGCGCAACCCCAACCTGGGTGGCGAAGCGCTGGTGATCAGTCTGGGCTGCGAAAAGCTCCAGGCCGGCCAGGTGATGCACGAAAACGACAGCTCAGTGGACTTGAGCGAGCCGTGGTTGTACCGCTTGCAGGACTCCAGCCACGGCTTTACCGAAATGATCGAACAGATCATGGCGCTGGCCGAAGTGCGGTTGAAAAAGCTCGATCAACGTCGCCGCGAAACCGTACCGGCGTCCGAGCTGATTTTGGGTATGCAGTGCGGTGGCAGCGATGCGTTCTCCGGCATCACTGCCAACCCGGCGTTGGGCTTTGCCTCGGACCTGCTGCTGCGGGCAGGGGCGACGGTGCTGTTTTCCGAAGTCACCGAAGTGCGCGACGCCATCTACCTGCTGACTTCCCGTGCTGCCAACGAAACCGTCGCCCGAGAACTGGTGCGTGAAATGGACTGGTACGACCGTTACCTGGCCAAGGGTGAGGCGGATCGCAGCGCCAACACCACGCCGGGGAACAAGAAAGGCGGGCTGTCGAATATTGTCGAAAAGTCCCTGGGCTCCATCGTCAAATCCGGCAGCAGCGCGATCAATGGCGTGCTGGGGCCCGGCGAACGGGTCAAGGGCAAGGGCCTGATTTTTTGTGCCACGCCTGCCAGCGATTTTGTCTGCGGTACTTTGCAACTGGCCGCCGGTATGAACCTGCACGTATTCACCACAGGTCGCGGCACGCCTTATGGGTTGGCCATGGCACCGGTGGTGAAAGTCTCGACCCGCACTGAGCTGGCCCGACGCTGGCCGGACCTGATCGATATCGACGCCGGGCGCATCGCCACCGGGCGCGCGAGCATCGAGGAACTGGGCTG
This sequence comes from Pseudomonas sp. FSL R10-0056, assembly GCF_009600105.1. Classification (NCBI taxonomy): domain Bacteria; kingdom Pseudomonadati; phylum Pseudomonadota; class Gammaproteobacteria; order Pseudomonadales; family Pseudomonadaceae; genus Pseudomonas; species Pseudomonas sp. FSL R10-0056. Next base: position 184 of record NZ_WIWL01000003.1, on the reverse strand, counting down.
GGAGCTGTTCCATTACTACCTGGACGTGGCCAGCGGTAAACAACACACCTGGGCCGAGCAGCACAAATTGCACAACGACATCACCCTGTTCAATCCGGCGCCGATCACCTAGGCTCTGTACGTAAACCCAAGAAATACGATTTTCTGTAAAATACACCGCCATTAAAGCCAGGAGGCCAAGATG
>NZ_WIWL01000002.1:0-12581 GCF_009600105.1 Pseudomonas sp. FSL R10-0056 | reverse complement strand
GCCCAGGACCTGGAAGCGGCCCGCCTGCACGGCGAAACCGAGCAGTTGCGCAGCGCACTGCTGGCATCGGTGTCCCATGATCTGCGCACACCGCTGACCAGCATGCGCGGCAGTATCGACACCTTGCTGGCCCTGGGCGAGGCGATCCCGTTGAGCGATCGCCGCGAGTTGCTCGAAGGTACCCGCGATGAGGCCGAGCGTCTGGACCGCTACATCCAGAACCTGCTGGACATGACCCGCCTGGGCCACGGTGCGCTCAAGCTGGCCCGCGACTGGGTGTCGCCTGCCGACATTGCCGGCAGCGCCTTGAACCGCTTGCGTGCGGTGCTGGCGCCCTTGCAGGTGCAGGTGGATGTTGCGGCGCAATTGCCGCTGTTGCACGTGCATGGCGCCCTGATCGAGCAGGCGCTGGTCAATGTGCTGGAAAACGCTGCGCGCTTTTCACCTCCCCATGGCCAGTTGCAATTAACGGCGGGAGCCGATGAAAGCGAATTGTGGTTTGCCGTCAGTGACCAGGGCCCGGGGATCCCCGAGGAGGACAGGGTGAAGATTTTCGATATGTTTTATACCGCCGCACGGGGCGATCGCGGCGGGCAAGGCACGGGCCTGGGGCTCGCCATCTGCCAGGGCATGGTGGGGGCCCACGGCGGGCGGGTCAGCGTCGGCGAAGGCATCGGCGGGCAGGGTACGTGCATTACCCTGTATTTGCCGTTAAGCCTTCAACCGTGCCCCGAGAATGAAGGGCTGGAAAGTGAAGACTGATATTCTTTGGCTATCCCTCTATTGCGGTAACAAGTCATGAGCCAGAGCGCGACCATTTTGGTCATCGACGATGAACCGCAGATTCGCAAATTCCTGCGTATCAGCCTGGTGTCCCAGGGATACACCGTGCTGGAGGCCGCGACCGGGGCCGATGGCTTGAGCCAGGCAGCGCTCGGACGGCCCGATGTGCTGGTGCTCGACCTGGGCTTGCCGGACATGGATGGCCAACAGGTACTGCGCGAGTTTCGCGAGTGGTCAAATGCGCCGGTACTGGTGCTCTCGGTGCGCGCCAGCGAAGCGCAAAAAGTCCAGGCACTGGACGGTGGGGCCAACGATTACGTGACCAAACCCTTCGGCATCCAGGAGTTTCTGGCACGAATCAGGGCCTTGTTGCGCCAGGCGCCTGTGGGCGAAACCCGGGAGTCGGCGCTTGAACTCGGCCCCTTGACCGTCGACCTGGCGTTCCGCCGTGTGCTGCTCGATGGCGTCGAAGTGGCGCTGACCCGCAAGGAATACGCGGTGCTGGCGCTCTTGGCGCGTCATCCGGGGCGGGTCATTACCCAGCAGCAATTGCTCAAGGATATCTGGGGCCCGAGCCATGTCGAAAACAGCCATTACCTGAGAATTGTCGTTGGCCATTTGCGCCAGAAACTGGCGGATGATCCGACCCGGCCACGGTATATCGTGACCGAAGCCGGGGTTGGCTACCGGTTGTTGGACGCCTCGTCCTTTTCGTAACGGTCCAGGGTGTCTTTTGCAATCAGGCGACCCAGGGCGATCAGCTCCTGGGCTTTGTAGAACTCGAAAAACCGGCACACCCGCTTGGGCACGTTGATCAGGATATCGGGCGGGTAACCGGCGATCTTGTATTGCGCCAGTGAAGTCTGCATGACCTCGAAGCTCTGGTTGATCAAGTCCAGCAGCGAGGCCGGGCCGACGTTGTCGATGATCACCGAGCCGGTGGCTGACTTGGGCGAGCCCTCTTCAGCGGCTGGGGAGGCGGTTTGCGGCGTGTCGAGCCAGGGATTGGGCTTTGCCTGGGCCAGCGGCTCGGCCTGGGGGTTGAGCAGTTCCTGTTCGAGGTTGAGCAAGTGCTCGGCCTGTTTGTTGCGAAACGGCATGCGCGAGCCCAGCGAACTCATCAGGTTGTCAAAACGCCCCTTGAAAGCCGCCGGGCGCTGGATCACCGGCAACTGGTAGTGGCTCTGGTGGGTGGAGTTGAGGTTGACGGCGACGATCAGGTCGCAGTGGCTGGACACCACCGGCACGATGGGCAGCGGGTTGAGCAGGCTGCCGTCCACCAGCATGCGGTTGCCCTGCATCACCGGGGTAAACAGGCTGGGGATCGCTGCCGAGGCGCGCATGGCCTGGTGCAGGCAGCCCTCCTGAAACCAGATTTCCTGCTGGTGGGTGAGGTCGGTGGCGACGGCGGTGTAGGGGATGCGCAGGTCCTCGATATTGATTTCACCGACCATATTGCGGATCTGGCCGAAGACCTTTTCACCGCGAATCGCTCCAAGCCGGAAGCTGACATCCACCAGGCGCAGCACATCGAGGTAGTCCAGGCTTTGAATCCAGTCCCGGTACATGTCCAGTTTGCCGGCGGCGTAAATCCCGCCCACCACCGCGCCCATCGAGCAACCGGCGATACAGGCGATTTCATAGCCGCGGCTTTCCAGCTCTTCAATCACGCCGATATGGGCATAGCCCCGGGCGCCCCCGGAGCCCAATACCAATGCAATACGTTTTTTCATGAACCCCACCTTCGCCTGACAGTCCCTCACAATGCCTTTTTGTGACCCTGAGTGACAGCTTTTGGCATGAACGCGTATCTACCAGCTAGGCTAGTGCCTTGTAGCAATGACGGGTAGGTGTTGCCGGTTTTTTTGATTTTTACGTTGTGGCACTTTTATGCAGGTTGTTCGTCTGAGATTGCACTGAACTTTAATTTCTGAGGAAAACAACATGAAAGCATGGATTTGTGTACCGCTGATCGCGCTGGCGTTGGCAGGTTGTGCGGGGACCAAGGCGTATCGCGACAGCTGTGCGACGAACCTGGATTCGGCCTGGCATGAGCTGGACCTGGCCAAGGCGGAAGGCTTCGCCGGGACTGTCAGCTACTCCAAGGCCTTGTCCTTGTTGACGGCGGCCAAGACCCAGCAGCAATTTGAAGCCTTTGAGGGTTGCACCAAAAAAGCCGAGAAGGCGCGTTTCTATATTCGTGAATCCCGCGCCGGGCGTTGAAGCGCAGCGGTAAAGGGGGAGGGTGAGGATGTCTGAGCTGGTTGACCGGATAGTGGCAAACATCGTGCGTCTGGAGGTCAGGTTACTGGCCTGTCAGGCGCGTCTGGAAGCCGATACGGACCCGGAGGCCCTGCACGACCTGCGCACCACTGTGCGCCGCTTGCGCAGCCTGTTGCGGCCTTTGCGCGGGTTGCCGGGGGTTGTGCAACTTGAAATGTCTGCATCCCAGGTTGGCGTGTTGACCACCCCCCTGCGCGATCTTGAAGTGCTGGCGGCACATTTGCAGGCGCACGGCTACACGGCGCAGGCGCAACGCCGCACGCAACAGTTGGCCGGCAGTTATGCCCGGGTGGCCGACAGTGAGCAGTTGGCTCAACTGTTGATGATCCTCGAGGTGTTTCCGCGCTTTTTGCGTGCTGCCGAGCGAGAAGGCCTGCTGCGTGGTTTGCGCCAGCGGATCGCAAAGGTCCTGGAAAAACAGTGGCAAACCCTGGAAAACGCTCTCAATGACCCGGGCCATGACCGCCATCGCGTACGGTTGCTGATCAAGCGCGTACGCTATGCCGCTGAAGCCTACCCGGAGTTGAACCAGCTGCCGCCCTTGGTGCTGGCGCGCCTCAAGGGGGCACAGCAGGCGCTGGGCGAATGGCACGATGCCTGGCAATGGTTGCTGCAGGCCGGGCAACACGCCGACTTGCAACCCTGTGTGGCGCAATGGCAGGCCACCCTTGAGCACGGCGAAAAACGCGCTGACAAGGCGTTGGTCAAATTGAGTGCGGCTTGCTTTCACCCCTGATCTTTGGCCGATACAGCACTGCGCAGAGTCAGATGGATGGGTAGTATCCCGTCATATTTATCTGTTTCGAGGTGCTTATGCAGTTTTGCGAATTGGTTGCGGCGGTGCGCAACACGCCTTTGGACGTGACCATCCCGGCCGATTGGGGCCAGGGCCGCGCCAGCTTTGGCGGCCTGTTGGTGGCTTTGCAGTACGAAGCCATGCGCGCCCATGTGCCTGTCGAGCGGGCGTTGCGCTCATTGGCAGTGAGTTTTGTCGGGCCGGTGGCCGCCGATGTACCGGTGCGTTTCGAGGTTGAGGTGCTGCGCGAAGGCAAGGCGGTCAGCCAGGTGCTGGGGCGGGTGGTGCAGGACGGTCAGGTCATGACCCTGGTACAAGGCAGCTTTGGCGCTGCGCGGGAGTCAGTGGCGAACGTGTACGGCCTGCCTGCGCCTGAGATGAAAGCGCCCGAAGATTGCCCGCTGTTGCCCTATATCAAAGGCGTTACCCCGGAGTTTATGCGTCATTTGTCCATGGCCTGGGCCGTGGGCGCACTGCCGTTCACCGGTCGTGGAACGCGGGAAATGGGCGGCTGGGTACGTTTTGATGGCGGTGTTGAGGACGAACCTCTGACAGAAACCCATTTGCTGGCGCTGGTCGATACCTGGCCGCCTGCACTGCTGCCGTTGCTGAACAAGCCGACAGCAGGCAGCACGCTGACCTGGACCATCGAGTTCGTGCAGCCACTGCCTAAGGTCAGCACGTTGCAGTGGTGCAAGTACCTGGCCGTCATCGAACATGCGCGGGATGGCTACGGCCATGTAGCGGCCAACCTGTGGGGCCCAGGCGGCGAGCTGATTGCGCTCAGCCGCCAGACCGTAGCCGTGTTCGGTTGATCAGAAGGTCTGGCTGTTATCCGTTGCGCTGGTGGCCTTGTGGCCCTGGCGTTGCAGGATCAGGGCCGCAAACAGGGCAACCAGACCGATCACTGCGCTGGTGGCGTTTTCACTGAAGACGCCCGACACCAGCAACAGAAAAGCCACCACCATCATCGGCACTGCGATCAGGTTGATTGCCTGATACGCGGTGTTTTGCTGGCCGTGCGGGTTGGAGCGCCATTGCCAGGCCGGTAGATTTGGATGACGTTTGCCCATGATTGCTCTCCTTGTTCGAGGGTTCAGCCTGGGCTGAACCGGATAAACAAATCATAGATTTATGGTCACCCTGCGGCGAATCAACAATGGCTATTGGCCTTATAGCTTTAGTTGACCAATCGCCCGATTCAACTCGCCTGCCAGGGTTGCCAGTTCATTGCTGGTAGTGGCCGAGTCGACGGTCTGTTGCACGGTGTTTTCGGTGACATCGCGGATGCTCACCACTGCCCGGTTCATCTCTTCCGCGACCTGGCTTTGCTGCTCGGCGGCCACGGCAATCTGGGTGTTGCTTTCGCGCATTTGCGCCACGGCGTGAGTGATCTCGGCCAATGCCGCGCCCGCTTCCTGGGCCTGCTGCACGCAGTCGTCGGCCTTGAACGAGCTTTCCTGCATAAAGTCCACGGCGTCGCGGGTGCCCGCCTGCAAGGCCGAAACCATGGCGGTGATTTCGTCCGTGGATGTCTGCACGCGTTTGGCCAGGTGCCTCACTTCATCGGCGACCACGGCAAAGCCACGACCCATTTCACCTGCGCGAGCCGCTTCGATGGCCGCGTTCAACGCCAGCAGGTTGGTCTGTTCGGCGATGCTGTGAATCACACTGACCACGCCGTTGATCTTCTGGCTGTCCTGGGCCAGTTGCTGGATCATTTCTGCAGTGGTTTGCACCCCGGTGGACAGGCTGGCGATTGACTGTTGCACGCGGCTGACCACCTGCTGGCCACTCCCCGCCAGGTTGTCTGCGGTTTGCGACAGGTCGCGGGTAGCCCCAGCGTGTTGCGCAATATGGTAGACCGTGGCCGACATTTCATTGATTGCGGTGGCGGCCTGGTCGGTCTCGCTTTGCTGGCCGAGCATGCCGTGGCGCACCTCGTCCATGCTGCTGGCCAGGCGCGCGGCCCCGGCATCCAGTTGCGCGGCGGTTTGGGCCACGGTGTTCACCACCCGCTGGTAACCGGCCTGCATGGCATTGAAGGCGCTGGCCATCTGCCCGACCTCATCGGTACACGCCAGGGGCACCCGGGCGGACAGGTCACCGGTTTTCTCCACATGCAGCATCACGTCCTTGAGGGTGTTGAGCTGGCTCAGCAGGAAGCGGATCAGCAACTGCGAAGCGCAGAGCATGGCCAGCATCAGGATCAGCACGGCGGCGGCATAGTTGGGCAGCCGCTCGACAAACACCTGGGCCAGGCTAGGTGTATGGGCCAGCACGGCGATTTTTTGTCCGTCGTCGCGGGTCAGTACCTCGGCGCCCAGCAGCAGATTGTGGCCGAACAACGGCATGGGATTGATTGAGACCCAGCCGTTGGCGTTGCCCAGTTGCGGCAGGGCTTGATCGTTGACGCTGGCGATCTGGTCGGGCGCCAGGGGCAGCAATTGGCTGGCCTCGGGCAAGGGCTGCCCGGCAGGCCAGGCACTGAGCAATTGCGCCTGGGCCCGGGCGTTGGCCTGGGCGGCGTTGCTGCGCGATTGCTGTTCCAGCTGCACGGCGTAGAGCACCAGCAGCAGTGTGGTGACAAAAGCCACCGCGTTGACAGCCCAGAATTTGTATTTGAGCGAGATGTTGCTAAGCCAGGTGCCCATGGGAGGTCTTCTCTGAATTGGCGCAAACAATATTGGCAAGGTGCCATCATTGTGCCGCTATTCAGTGACAATCTTGTTGATGTGGGTCAAAAGAGGCACTGCGTGGGAGCGGGCGTCAGTCTGTCAGTACCGGCAACCCGTAAAACGCCCGTGCACACGCGGTGGTGTGTTCGGCCAGGTCCTGCTCGCTTTCGCCACGGTGCACGGCCACTTCGCGCAGCACATCGGTCAGGTAGGCCGGTTCGTTGCGACCATTTTTCGGTTTGGGCCGCAGGGTGCGGGGCAACAGGTACGGCGCATCACTTTCGAGCATCAGGCGACCGCGCGGGATATCACGTACCAGCGGGTGCAGGTGGGTACCGCGGCGCTCGTCGCAGATCCAGCCGGTAATGCCGATATGCAGGTCAAGGTCGAGGTAGCTGAACAGCGCCTTTTTCTCGCCGGTAAAGCAATGCACCACAGCAGCCGGCAAGCGGTCGCGGAAGTCGCGCAGGATTTCCAGCAAACGCTGGTTGGCATCACGCTCATGCAGAAAAACCGGCAGTTGCAGGTCAACAGCCAGCGCCAGATGTTCTTCCAGCACTTTCTCCTGCTGGGCGCGGGGCGAAAAGTCGCGGTTGAAGTCCAGCCCGCATTCACCCACCGCACACACGCCCGGTTCCTTGAGCAGGGCAAGCAACTGGCGGGCGCTGTCGCCGTTCCAGTCACTGGCCGAGTGCGGGTGAATGCCGGCCGTAGAGAACAGCCGCTGGCCGCTTTCGTCCAGCTCGCGGCACAGTTGCAAGGCCTGTTCGCTGCCTTCGACGCTGGTGCCGGTCAATACCAATTGGCACACCCCGGCCGCGTAGGCACGGTCGAGCACGGCCTGGTGTTTGCCGTCAAAGCTTGGGTTGGTCAGGTTGACGCCGATATCAATGAGTTGCATGGTTTTACCTCAGGCCACAGGCCTCGCAGCATATCAGAGCTGTAGATTTACAAGAAAAACCAAGAACTACAGACAGTTATGGTTGTCTTTGAATGCCGCAACAACGCAATGCCCGGTTGTTTAAAGGACGCATTGACTGTTTTGCGCGCTGATTCCAGCGCTTGAAAGCCTCACTTGAGGCAACCGGTTGTCGGGAAACCGACCGGGTGCTGGGCTGTATTCTTTCCGGAGAACGGATGACAAGACCGACGCTATTGATTGCGCTGTGCCTGCTGCTGTTGCCGCTACCGGCACTGGCGCGCCTGACCGGACCTTTACAGGTCGGGCAGCCAAGTCAGGTCCGCGATCTGGCGCAAATCCGCAGCAGTCAGGTGTTGCGGGTGCTGGTCAATCAAAGCCGCAACAGCTCGGGCGAGGTGCAGGGGCAGGCGATTGGCGTTGAATACCATCGTCTGCGTGCGTTTGAACGCTACCTCAACAGCCATGCCCGCGATGGCCAGGAAATAACCCTCAAGATCATCCCTAAAGCCAAGGATCAACTGCTGGGCGCATTGTCCCGGGGTGAAGGCGATGTAGTTGCCCCGGGTGAGTTGATCGATTTCAAGCCCAGCCGCGCCATCAGCGCCAGTGATCCGATCGTCGACGATGTACCCTTGCTGTTGGTGGGGGTCAAGGGCGAGCGGCGCTTTACCCGCCTTGAGCAACTGTCGGGCCGCACCGTGGCGTTGACCACCGGCAGTGCGGCGGGAGCCTCGGTCAATTTGATCAATCAAAAACTGGCCCTGCGCAAACTGCCCCCGGTGAAGATTGAGTGGGTAGATCCGACCCTGGCGGTGGAGGATGTGCTGGAGATGGTGCAGGCCGGGATTTTTCATTTGACCATCGTGGAGCGCCCGATTGCCGAGCGCTGGGCCACGCTCATGCCCAAGCTGCGTTTTGACCGCAAGGTGCTGGTCAGCGAGCCCGAGGCCATGCACTGGTATGTACGCCGTGATGCGTCGATGTTGCGGGCCAGCATCGACCGGTTTCTCGATGGCTACAAGGCCCCGGCCGATCAGGATGTGGCCTTTGAGCGGGTATACCGACGTTTGTACCGGGTGCATTACCCGTTGGCCCGGGCCGATCGCCAGCAGCTTGAAAAACTGCGCCCGGTGTTGCAAAAACATGCCCGGCAACAGGGCATGGACTGGTTGAACCTGGCAGCGCTGGCATTCAAGGAGTCCACCCTCAACCCTCAACCCTGAAGCCAAAGGCAGCGGCGGGGCGACAGGGCTACTCCAGATTACCCCCTCGGCCGCCCGGCGGGTGGGGGTCAACAATATTCAAAATGTCGATAGCAATGTGCAGGCCGGTGCCCGGTATCTGTCGCTGATCCGCCGCAAGTTCTTTGCCAGCCCCAAGCTCAACGAGCGTGAGCGCATGGCGTTTGTGCTGGCGGCTTACAACATGGGGCCGGAGCGGGTGCAGGGCATGCGGGCTGAAGCCAGGCGACGCGGCCTGAACCCCAATCAATGGTTCTTTCAGGTGGAACGTATTGCCATGGAGCAGGTGGGAATGGGGGCTGTCAGCTATGTTAATAGCGTGAATAAATACTATTTGGCCTTTGACCGGGAGCGGGATTCCCTGGAACCGGCAAAAGCTGAACTGGTCACACGCAAATAATCGAATAATTTGATTGTTTTGTCAGGTTTATTCGACTTTTAACATTATAAAAACTGATTAGTATGGCGAGCATTCCCCAACTGATGACTTAAAGGATTCCATCATGAGCAAATTGATCCATACCGTACTGGGCAGCCGCGCAGGTTATGGTTTGACGGTCTTGCGTATTTTCGTCGGTATTATCTTTGCCGCCCACGGTTCGCAAAAACTGTTCGGCTGGTTTGGCGGCGGGGGCCTGGCGGGCACGGCGCAATGGATGGAGAGCATTGGCCTGGCGCCGGGCATGTTGATGGCAGTGCTGGCGGGCGGTACCGAGTTTCTGGGCGGTCTGGCGCTGATTATCGGCTTGCTGGCGCGCCCTGCAGCCCTGGGCCTGTCGTTTACGTTGCTGGTGGCGATCTTCTCGGTGCATATCAGCAATGGCCTGTTTATGGCCAACAACGGCTATGAATTCGCCCTGGCCTTGCTGGGTGGTACCGTGGCAGTGCTGATCGAAGGTGCAGGCAAGTTGTCGATCGATCGTGCACTAGCTGACTGAAAACCCGATGCCAGTGAAAAGGCCCGCCCAGAGCGGGCCTTTTTCGTTCCAGATGATTGTTGACAGTAGTAAGCAGGTTTATCTAGGATGTTTTCTTGCGCCGATTTAAACAGCTACTTGCGGGGCGCCAGAGGGTCACAGACCGTCTAAGAGGCTTGAAACAGGCCTTGAAATACCGCTAAAGCGCTGGTTCGGTGTTGCCTCTCACCTGCCACGCAGAATCTTGAGGCGGAGAACCGATACATGAGTCACCCACGTCCCCTTGTACGTCTTGCGCCGATCTCGGCCAGCCCAACCTTGCGCAACCCAAAAATCCTCCTGGGCGGTAAGCATCAGCCTACGTTGCTGCGCTATCTCGATGGCTGGCCACGCCGCAAAGGGCGGCCTACGGCGTTTCTGATCCAGTTTGTGGAAGAGGGCGATCAACTGGCGCGATTTGCCGCTGACAGTTTTGACCTGGCGGTGATCCAGTCCCCCGGTGCTGAAAATGCCGAGCGGGTGATTCACAACCTCACCCGTGTTTGTCGGCAGGGGTTGATAACCCTGCGCTGAGGCTCCAACCCCGTAGCAGCCTCGTTCCTTCTGCAGCTGCTACGGATGGGATCAGAAACGCTCCAGCCGGTAAGGGTGCAACTCAGGCAGCGCGTGGGCACTGGTTGCCCCCGCCAACTGCGCGATCAGTTCAGCCGTTACCGCTGCCTGGGTCAGGCCCAAATGCTGATGGCCGAAGGCAAGCAGTACCTTGCCGTCGCACACCCGGTCGATGATCGGCAGTGAGTCCGGCAACGACGGGCGAAAGCCCATCCATGGCGTCGCGTCTTCAGCGCTAAGGTCATGGCGCAACAACCCTTTGCTCAGGCGATGCAGCTGCCAGGCGCGCTCCATGCTCGGCGGCGCTTCCAGGCCGGCAAATTCAACTGTACCCGCCAGCCTCAAGCCATCGCTCATCGGGGTCATGATGAATTTGCGTTCCAGTGAGGTGACGGCAAACGGCAGCCGGTCATGCTCGTGGGGCAGCATCAGGTGGTAACCGCGTTCGGTATCCAACGGAACGTGCTTGCCGGTCAGGGTTGCGGTGAGTTTGGCCGAGTGGGCGCCGCAGGCGATCACGACCCGGCGGGCGGACACCTGGCCCTGGGCTGTCATCAGAGAAACTCCGGCCTCACTCAGTTGCCCGCCTGTGACCTGTTGCTTGAGAAACTGCACACCGCACTTTCTGGCAGCCTCTACCAGTTCGCAGACCACGCGATAGGGGTCGATAAAGTGCCCCGTGGCCGGAAAAAACAACCCGCCCTGAATCTGCTCGCTCAGTTGCGGCGCTGCCTTGTGTATGGCCCTGGCCTCCCAGAACTCGACCGGTACCTGCTGCTGGCGCATGCGTGCCTGCAGTGCCAGAAGTGGCTGCCGGGACTCGGAACGTTCGTACACCAGCAACGAACCGTCTTCGCGCATCAGGCCTGGGCAGTCAATGCCCTCCAGTAGCTTGTGCCAGGCACTCAGGCTGCTTTCGTTAAGGGCCCGAATACCGGCTACAGTGCGCTGAAAGGGCGCCTTGCGCAGGTTCAGCAGCAGACGCGTGAACCACGGCAGGGCCCGGGGCATATATTTCCAGTCCAGGCGCAGGGGGCCCATCGGGTCCATCAGCATGGCCGGCAAGCGCTTGAGAATTGACAGGTCGGCAATCGGGAACACCTGTTCGGTGGCCAGGTGCCCGGCATTGCCGAATGAGGCGCCATGGCCCGGCTCCTGCGGGTCGATGACCACCACCCGCTGGCCTTGGCGCGCCAGTTGCAGGGCACAGGCGACGCCGATGATTCCGGCGCCGACCACGGCAATGTCAGCTGTGTTTCCAGCGAAGTGATCAGGCATTTTCCAGTACTTCTCTGTGGCCATCGAGCAGGCGGCGCAAGTGCAGCGGGTTGGCGTGCTTGAGTGCCGTCGGCAACAGGCTGTCAGGGAAGTCCTGATAGCAGACAGGACGCAGGAAGCGCTGGATGGCCGCAGTGCCAACCGAGGTGGTACGGGTGTCCGAAGTCGCCGGGAAAGGCCCGCCGTGGACCATCGCGTCGCACACCTCAACCCCCGTTGGCCAGCCATTGACCAGCAAGCGACCAGCCTTGCGTTCCAGGGTCGCAAGCATGGCCCTGGCACTGTCGAGGTCGGCTTCATCCAGTTGCAGGGTGATGGTCAATTGGCCTTCAAGGTGCTCGAGCACCTGGCGGATCTCCTCGTCATCGGCGCATTGCACCACCAGCGCCGCAGCACCAAAGACTTCGGCCTGCAATGCAGGGTCGGCGAGGAAGTCCCCGGCCCGGGTCACAAACAGATGGGCTTGGCACTGGTTGGGTGTCTCCCCCCTCAAGCCGGCAGCGGCCTCTTGAGCACTGTTCAGTTCCTGCAAAGAGCCAATACCGGCTTCATAGGCCTGGAAAATCCCGGGAGTGAGCATCGTCTGGGCCGGGCTTTGCTGGACCAGCCGGGCAGCTGTGCTGATAAACCTATCCAGTGCCGGCCCTTGATGGCCGATAACCAGACCCGGGTTGGTGCAAAACTGGCCTGCCCCCTGGGTCAGAGATGCAACAAAACCCTGCGCCAGTGATTCGCCGCGAGCCTGCAGCGCAGCGGGGAACAGCAGTACCGGGTTGATCGAGCTCATCTCCGCATACACCGGGATGGGTTCGGGGCGTGCTGCTGCCACTTTGCACAAAGCCATGCCGCCACTGCGCGAGCCGGTAAAGCCGACTGCCTTGATGCGTGGATCGCTGACCAGGGCAACACCGACTTCACGGCCGGAACCGAACAACAGGGAAAAGACCCCTTCAGGCAGGTTCGATTCTTTCACCGCACGGGCAATCGCATGGCCAACCAGTTCGCTGGTGCCGGGGTGGGCGCTGTGGGCCTTGACCACCACCGGGCAGCCGGCCGCCAGTGCCGACGCGG
>NZ_WIWL01000001.1:0-12756 GCF_009600105.1 Pseudomonas sp. FSL R10-0056 | reverse complement strand
AGCCGGAGCCCCCGGACGACGGCCACGGCTCTGGTTGTTCTTGTTCTGGTACGGGCTGACGTAATCAGCGCGGTTACCAAAGTTATCCACATCGTCATCACGGAACTCGTCCGGCGCACGATTGGCGTCGGCACGCGGGGTTGGCTGACGCTGTTCGCGGGCAGGCTGAGCTTCGCGCGGCTTTTGCTCACGAGCTGGACGCTCGCTGCGAGCAGCTGCCGGCTTTTCTTTGCTCTTTTCCTTGCCCTTGTCTTTACGACCGCCGCCACCGCCCGGGTTACCCGGACCGTCGCCACGCGGGCCGCGCGGCGGGTTGCGCGGGTTACGCACATCCGGACGCTCGCGTACTTCAGGCTTTTCAGCTTCAACCGTGCTCGAGTCAAAACCCATCAGGTCGCCATCGGCGATTTTCTGTTTGGTCATGCGCTCGATGCTTTTCAGCAGTTTTTCTTCGTCCGGCGCTACCAGCGAGATCGCCTCGCCCGAACGACCGGCACGGCCAGTACGGCCGATACGGTGAACGTAATCTTCGTCGACGTTTGGCAGCTCGAAGTTGACCACATGCGGCAGCTGGTCGATGTCCAGGCCACGAGCGGCAATGTCGGTCGCTACCAGAATGCGTACGGTACCGGCCTTGAAGTCGGCCAGGGCTTTGGTGCGCGCGTTCTGGCTCTTGTTACCGTGGATGGCCACAGCGCTGAGGCCGTGCTTGTCCAGGTACTCGGCCAGGCGGTTTGCACCGTGCTTGGTACGGGTGAAGACCAGAACCTGTTCCCAGGCGCCAGCGGTGATCAGGTGCGCCAGCAAGGCACGCTTGTGCGTGGCAGGCAGACGGAACACGCGTTGCTCGATACGCTCGACCGTGGTGTTCGGTGGCGTTACTTCGATGCGTTCCGGGTTGCGCAGCAGCTTGCCAGCCAGATCGGTGATGTCCTTGGAGAACGTCGCCGAAAACAGCAGGTTTTGACGCTTGGCCGGCAGACGAGCGAGGACTTTTTTCACGTCATGGACAAAGCCCATGTCGAGCATACGGTCGGCTTCGTCGAGTACCAGGATTTCAACGTGGGACAGGTCAACACTGCCTTGACCGGCCAGGTCGAGCAAACGACCGGGGCAGGCAACCAGTACGTCAACACCACGGGCCAGGGCCTGAACCTGCGGGTTGGTGCCCACACCGCCAAAAACACAGGCGCTCACGAACTTCAGGTCGCGGGCATAGAGCTTGAAGCTCTCATGCACCTGGGCGGCGAGTTCGCGGGTAGGCGTCAGGACCAGCACGCGTGGTTGGCGTGGGCCGTGGCGCTGGGATTTGTCCGGGTGGCCATTGGGAAACAGCTTTTCCAGAATCGGAAGAGCGAAGCCACCGGTTTTACCAGTACCTGTCTGTGCCGCAACCATCAGGTCGCGACCTTGCAACACGGCGGGAATGGCCCGCTGTTGCACCGGAGTAGGCTCGGTATAGCCCGCAGCTTCAATGGCGCGGACTAAAGCCTCGGAGAGACCGAGGGAAGCAAAGGACATGAGAAATCCTGTTCTAGTTAGGGCTTGGCCCAAAGGGATAGTCTTGCCTGGCGTGAATGGCGTTTAAGATGACGCAATCCCGTCCGGTCCTGCTCCAGTCCTGAAGGCCCATTCATGCCGCTCGCGCTGGCTGAGAGCTGCGCCGTAACGGGAGGTTGAATGCCTTGTACAAGGACGAGCGGCCGGGCGTAAGCCTGGCGGAAAAACCGGAGTATAACAGAGCAATCACGACGCGCCGATTTCATGCTGCCCAACGGCTTTAAACCCATGTGGGAGCGGGCTTGCTCGCGATGCATACGACGCGCATCCCTTGACGGACCGCAGCGATGCCATCGCGGGCAAGCCCGCTCCCACAAAGGCAGATCAGCGCGGCAGCTTGAGGTTGTTCCAGATCGCCAGGCTCGGATCAGCCTGGTTCAGGGTGTAGAAGTGCAACCCCGGGGCGCCGCCGTCGAGCAGGCGTTCGCACATTTCGCTGATGACCTGCTCACCAAATGCCTGGATGCTCTGCGTGTCGTCGCCGTAGGCTTCAAGTTGCTTGCGGATCCAGCGCGGGATTTCAGCGCCACAGGCGTCAGAGAACCGCGCCAGCTTGCTGTAATTGGTGATCGGCATGATGCCCGGCACCACAGGAATCATCACTCCCGCTGCTTGTACGCGCTCGACAAAACGGAAGTAACTGTCGGCGTTGAAGAAGTACTGGGTGATGGCACTGTCAGCGCCAGCATGGGCCTTGCGCACGAAGTTGTTGATATCGTCTTCGAAGTTGCGCGCTTGCGGGTGCATTTCCGGGTAAGCCGCCACTTCGATATGGAAGTGGTCACCGGTTTCTTCACGAATGAAGCTCACCAGGTCATTGGCATAGCGCAGTTCGCCGCTGGCCATGCCCATGCCCGAAGGCAGGTCGCCACGCAGCGCAACGATGCGCTTGATCCCCGCGGCCTTGTACTGGGCCAGCAGGCCGCGCAAATCGGCCTTGCTGTCACCCACGCACGACAGGTGCGGAGCAGCAGGTACTTTTACTTCGCTCTCCAGTTGCAGCACGGTATTGATCGTGCGGTCACGGGTCGAGCCACCGGCACCGTAGGTGCAGGAAAAGAAATCCGGGTTGTAGGTCGCCAGCTGGCGAGCCGTGTTCATCAGTTTTTCATGTCCAGCATCGGTCTTGGTCGGGAAGAACTCGAAGCTGTAACGACGGTCTTGAGACATGGGAATACCCTGGCGTGCGCGAGGGGGGCATGGACAACCCCTGACGCTGAACTTTCACACAAAAAAAAGGCGGTCAGTGCAAGCCTGACCGCCTTTCTTTAATCAGTAACGGTAGGTTTCTGGCTTGAACGGGCCTTCGACGGTGACGCCGATGTAGTCAGCCTGTTGCTTGGTCAGTTGCGTTACAACGCCACCAAAACCACGAACCATTTCCAGGGCCACTTCTTCGTCCAGCTTCTTCGGCAGCACTTCTACGGTCAGACGCTCGGCTTGCAGTTCGGCTGGCAGGTCAGCGTACTTCTGGGCGAACAGGAAGATCTGCGCCAGCACCTGGTTGGCGAACGAACCGTCCATGATGCGGCTTGGGTGACCTGTGGCGTTGCCCAGGTTAACCAGACGGCCTTCAGCCAGCAGGATCAGGTAGTCATCGTTCTGTGGGTCGAATTCGCCCAGACCAGTACGGTGAACCTTGTGAACCTGTGGCTTCACTTCTTCCCATGCCCAGTTTTTGCGCATGAAAGCGGTGTCGATTTCGTTGTCGAAGTGACCGATGTTGCACACCACAGCGCGTTTTTTCAGCGCGGCCAGCATGTTCTTGTCGCACACGTTGACGTTACCGGTGGTGGTCACGATCAGGTCGATCTTGCCCAGCAGCGCAGCGTCGATGCTGGCAGCGGTGCCATCGTTCTGGCCGTTGATGAACGGCGAAACCACTTCAAAACCGTCCATGCAGGCTTGCATGGCGCAGATCGGGTCAACTTCGGACACTTTAACGATCATGCCTTCCTGACGCAGGGACTGGGACGAACCCTTGCCCACGTCACCGTAGCCGATAACCAGCGCCTGCTTGCCGGACAGCAGGTGGTCAGTACCACGCTTGATGGCATCGTTCAGGCTGTGACGGCAGCCGTACTTGTTGTCGTTTTTGCTTTTGGTGACCGAGTCGTTCACGTTGATCGCAGGGATCATCAGCTCGCCTTTGGCCAGCATGTCCAGCAGACGGTGAACACCGGTGGTGGTTTCTTCAGTCACGCCGTGGATCTTTTTCAGCATGGCCGGGTATTTCTTGTGCAGCAGCTCGGTCAGGTCGCCGCCGTCGTCGAGGATCATGTTGGCATCCCATGGCTCGCCATCTTTAAGGATGGTTTGCTCCAGGCACCACTCGTACTCTTCTTCGGTTTCGCCTTTCCAGGCGAAAACCGGGATACCGGCAGCAGCGATAGCGGCAGCAGCCTGATCCTGAGTCGAGAAGATGTTGCACGACGACCAACGCACTTCGGCACCCAGGGCAACCAGGGTTTCGATCAGTACGGCAGTCTGGATGGTCATGTGGATGCAACCCAGAATCTTCGCGCCCTTGAGCGGTTGTTCTGCTGCATAACGGCGACGCAGGCCCATCAGGGCAGGCATTTCGGACTCGGCGATAAAGGTTTCGCGGCGGCCCCATTGGGCGAGGGACATATCGGCGACTTTAAAGTCGTTAAAACCTGCAGGCGTGTTTACAGCGCTCATCAAGAGCCTCCATTCGTTTAATCGCGAATGGGCGCCGTTGTGCGTTTAGTGCCTGCCCAGGGAGCCCTGAACAAACAACGCCCCATCCGAGCCTGACAGGTTGAACCTGCTGCAGCGCCCCTCGGACAGGTGGCGGGAACGGTACCGGGTAAAAATGACCGTTTTGAAGCGAGGGGCATTATAGCCATCCGCGTCGATGTTCCCAAGGATTTATCCACGGCATTTTGATTTGCCTAATCGAGACCATAGTCGAAGCTTAATAGAGCTGAGTGCCGTGGTCTGACATCATGGTCGGCATCTAAGGCAAGACGGTCAGGAGCGAATATGAATTTTCACACCCGCAAATGGGTTAAACCCGAAGACCTCAACCCCAACGGCACCCTGTTCGGTGGCAGCCTGCTGCGCTGGATCGACGAAGAAGCCGCGATTTACGCCATCGTCCAGCTGGGCAACCAGCGTGTGGTGACCAAGTACATCTCCGAAATCAACTTCGTCAGTGCCTCGCGCCAGGGCGACATCATCGAACTGGGCATCACCGCCACCGAGTTTGGTCGCACCTCGATTACCCTGACCTGCGAAGTGCGCAACAAGATCACCCGCAAAAGCATCCTGACTGTGGACAAGATGGTCTTCGTCAACCTGGGTGAAGACGGCCTGCCGGCGCCGCACGGGCGTACCGAGATCAAATACGTCAAGGACCAGTTCCAGGATGACAGCCAGGCTTGATGCCTGGCTCCCGTAGCAGCTGCCGAAGGTCTGAAGGGAATTTTAACTGTGGGAGCGAGCCTGCTCGCGAACGACTTTCGCGAGCAGGCTCGCTCCCACAGGGAGGGTTGACCGGCAACAGAGTATCTACAGGTCAAGAGTGAACAGCTACAGTCCATGCGTGTCGTACCTTCACACGCCTTCGGTTCTGGAGCCTTATGGACACTCAAAATTCAGGCAAAACCCCCAACCTGACGGCTGAAGAAAAGCACGAGGTCAGCAAAAACCAGCCACCGCGCGCCGCGGTGCTGCACGAAATCATCCGCCAGCAGGGCGATCTGGAACTGGAGCGCAGCATCGCCGCCCTGTTCTGGTCGGCACTGGCCGCCGGGCTGACCATGGGCCTGTCCCTTATGGCCATGGGCCTGCTCAACTCACGCCTGCCCGACGGCGACGGGTTCAAGGTCATCGCCAGCTTCGGTTATTGCGCAGGTTTTCTGGCGGTCATTCTCTCTCGCCAGCAACTGTTCACCGAAAACACCCTGACTGCCGTTCTGCCGATCATGAGCAAACCCACACTCAACAATTTCGGGCGGCTGCTGCGGCTGTGGGCGGTGGTGCTGGTGGGCAACCTGATGGGCACCCTGCTGGTGGCCTATGTGATGCTGCATTTGCCGATTTTCGACACGCAAACCGACAAGGCCTTTCTGGAAATCGGCCGCAAGGTCATGGAAAACGACGCCAGCCAGATGTTCGCCAAAGGCATTATCTCGGGCTGGATGATTGCCACCATGGTGTGGATGATCCCGTCCATGGAAAGCGCCAAGATGTGGATCATCATCCTCATCACCTACCTGATGGCCCTGGGTGACTTCACCCATATCGTGGTCGGTACGGCCGAGGTGTCGTATCTGGTGTTTGCTGGCGAGTTGCCCTGGAAGGACTTCTGGCTGATCTTTGCCGGCCCCACCCTGGCCGGCAATATCATTGGTGGCAGTTTTATCTTCGCCCTGATCAGCCACGCGCAGATCCGCAGCGACACCCAGAAGCCCAAGCAGGAGGTTCAGTAGCCCCGAGTCAGATCACATAATGGGCGATGGCCACAAAGTGCAGCAGGCTGCCGGCGATCACAAACAGGTGCCAGATGCCGTGGGCATGGCGCAGACGGTGGTCGAGGGCAAAAAAGATGATCCCCACGGTGTACATCACCCCGCCGGTGGCCAGCCATACAAAGCCTGCGGTACCCAGCGCTGCCAGCAAGGGCTTGACGGCCACCAGTACAATCCAGCCCATGACCGCGTAGATAACGATGGACAGGATGCGGGCTTCGGAGCGCGGTTTGATCTCTTGCAGCATGCCGATCACCGCCATTCCCCACACGATGCCAAACAACGACCAGCCCCAGGGGCCGTGCAGCGTGACCAGGCAAAACGGCGTGTAACTGCCGGCGATCAGCAGGTAAATGGAGAGATGATCGAACTTCTGCATGATCACCTTGGAGCGCCCGCGCACGCTGTGGTACACGGTGGATACGCTGTACAACAGCACCAGCGTGACACCATAAATGGCCACACTGACAATCTTCTGCGGGCTACCGTCCAGGCAGGCCATTACCAACAACCAGATACTGCCTATTGCTGCCGCCACGGCACCCACCAGATGGGTCCAGGCGTTGAGTTTTTCCCCGTGATACATGTGCAAGATCCTCAAGAGCCGATAGTGCGACTGTGTCACCTGGTTATGAGATAAGGGTCAGGGTTGCGAGGTTAAAGGGCAATGCGGCGTTCGTCGAGCAGGGCAACCTGCACCCACAGGTTTTGCAGTGTTCCCAGAATTCGGGGCCTGCCACGAAACTCTGTGGGAGCGGGCTTGCTCGCGATAGCAGCACCGTGGTTTAAATGACTGAGCGCATCGCCTGCTCGCGAGCAAGCCAGCTCCCACAAGTGCTGCTTAATCCGCGCTGCCCCGCACCAACCGTTCCAGCGCCAGCAAGTCCGGGATTTTCGCCACATGATCGCCCACCTGTACCGCCGCGCGCTCCAGCGGGCACAGCGGCACGTCGACAAAGCTCAACTGGCTGTCGACCTTGTAGGAGCGCGGGATGCCCTGAATCACCATGGCCATGAATTTGAAATCCGGGTCACCACCCAGCGTGTTGAGGATGACGATCCGCGCCCGCTCACCGATCACCAGTGGCCCGCCGCATGCCGCTTCAAAGCTGATCAACGGCAGTTGGTGGTCGCGCCAGGTAATCTGGCGCAGGTGCCAGGGCGGGGAGTCGCTGCTGGGCTCGCCGCGCTGCCAGCCGATAAGCTCGGCAATGGCCACATTGGGCAGCAACAGATAGCGATCTGCTAGCGGCAGCAGCAAGCCGGTCAAGCTGCCCACGCGATGGTCAAGCATGGAAGTTGCTCCAGTAGGCAATGCGCTCCAGCAGCACGGACTCTTGATAAGGTTTGCCCAGGTAGTCGTTGACGCCAATGGCCATCGCCCGGTTCTGGTGTTTTTGCCCGGTGCGCGAAGTGATCATGATGATCGGCAGGTCCTTGAGGCGCGGGTCGTTACGCACGCGGGTAGCCACTTCGAAGCCGTCCATGCGCGGCATTTCAATGTCCAGCAGCATCAGGTCAGGGGTGTGCTCTTCCAGTACGCTCATGGCGTCGACCCCGTCCTTGGCCGTGATGACGTTCATGCCGTTGCGCTCCAGCAGGCGGCTGGTGACTTTGCGCACGGTGACCGAGTCGTCCACCACCAGTACCAGCGGCGGGCGCACGGCCGGGGTGAATTCCAGGGCGCCCACCGCCTCGTGCTGCGCCCGCTGCAACGGCTGACGCGCCTGATGGGCACGGATATAGGCCGGCAGGTCGAGGATCAGCACCACCCGCCCGTCCCCCAGAATGGTCGCGCCCGACAGGCCCTGTACCCCGGTAAATTGCGGGCCGAGGCTCTTGACCACAATCTCCCGCGAACCCAACAGCGCATCCACCTGCAACGCCACGCGCTGGTCCTGGCAATGCACCAGCAGCACCGGCAGCGAATGGCTTTCGCCCACCAGCTTGGGTTTGCCCACGGTTTGCAGCAACTCGCCCAGGTAACGCAGCTCGTAGGTTTGCCCACCGTAGTGATAAAGCGGCGGGTTGAGCTGGTAGTAGCCTTCCAGCTCGTTGGGCATGACGCGCACCACACCTTCAACGGTGTCGAGGGCAATGGCGTATTGTTCGTCTGCGCACTGCACCATCAAAGCCCGGTTGAGCGACACGCTGAAGGGCAGGCGAATCTGAAAATGCACGCCCTGGCCCGCCACCGAATCGATGGTCATGCTGCCGCCCAACTGGCGCACCTCTTCATGTACCACGTCCATGCCGACGCCACGCCCGGAGATCTGGGTGATTTTTTCGGCCGTGGAAAACCCGGGCTGCAGGATGAACTGCAGCACCTCACGGTCGCTGATGCTTGCTTCAGGGTTCAGCAAGCCACGCAGGATGGCTTTGCGGCGCACGGCTTCCAGCGGCACTCCCGCGCCATCGTCGTGCATGTCGAATACTACGTCGCCGCCTTCATAGGACAGTTCCAGGCTGATCAGCCCCTGCTCCGGCTTGCCGCTGGCATGGCGCACGTCGGCC
Organism: Pseudomonas sp. FSL R10-0056; assembly: GCF_009600105.1. Lineage (NCBI taxonomy): Bacteria > Pseudomonadati > Pseudomonadota > Gammaproteobacteria > Pseudomonadales > Pseudomonadaceae > Pseudomonas > Pseudomonas sp. FSL R10-0056. The sequence continues at coordinate 4,186 of NZ_WIWL01000001.1, read as the reverse complement.
GGTTCCAGGCCATGGTCGACGGCATTGCGCAGCATATGCTCCAGGGGCGCAACCATGCGTTCCAGAACGTTGCGATCGATCTCGGCTTCGGCATTGATCACGCTGAATTCAACCTGCTTGCCCAGCTCGCTGGCAACCTGGCGCACCACCCGCTTGAGGCGCGGCAATACGCGCTCGAACGGCACCATGCGTGTGCCCATCAGGCCTTCTTGCAATTGCGTGTTCACCCGCGCCTGCTTTTGCAGCAGCCCGTGGGCGTCCTGGTAGCGGGCCGTCAGGGTCGCCTTGAGGTCGAGCAGATCGGAAGCTGATTCGAACAGGGCTCGGGACAGCTGCTGCAGCAGGGAATGGCGGTCCATTTCCAGCGGGTCGAATTCGTCGTAGGCCACGCCATCGGCTTCGGTGTGCGCGCGGTTGTGCAGGCGACCCTGGGTTTCGATGTCGAGGCGCCGCAGTTGATCCTGCATCCGCTCAAGGGTGGTCTGCATCTCGTTGAGGGCGACCTGACCGTCGTTGACCTGCTGTTCCACACGCCCCCGAATGATCGAGGCTTCACCCGCCAGGTTAACCAGGTCTTCGAGCAGCTCGGCCGGAACCTTGAGGGTGTCCAGCCCGGTGCGCTCACCTTCGGGCACCGGTGCAGGCGCAGGCTCGGGCTTGACCGGGGTGGCAGGTGTCGGCCGGGCGTTACGCTCAATCTGGCGGATTTTCTCGATCAGCACCTGGGGCGAAGGCAGCGCCTGACCACTGCGCAGCGCGTCAAGCATTTGCGCAAGCTGGTCGTGGCAACGCTGCAGCAACACAAAGAGCCCATCACTGGGCGTGATGGCACCTACCGAAATATCCTCGAAAAGGGTTTCAAGCTCATGGGAAAAATCGCCAATCGCGGCGACCTCCACCATCCGCGCCCCGCCCTTGAGGGTATGCAGGTCGCGCAGCAGGTTTTCCACTTCAAGGTGGCTTTGCGGCTCGGCTTGCCAACGCGCCAGGGCCGCACCCGAGCTTTCGAGAATATCGAAGGCTTCTTCGAGGAAGATTTCCTGTAACTGCGGATCTTCATTGCTCGGTGGCGCTTGCGGGGCAACGCTGCCAGCATCAGGCAGGGCTGCACTGTAAAGACGAAAGCCGCGAATGGCCTCGATCAGTTCATAAGGCTCGCTCAACGTTTGCTTGTGCAGCAATTTTTCAAGCATCAGCGCCAGTTGCTCGTGGCTGCGCTCCAGCAGGCGAGCCAGTGCCGGACTGTCACTCAGGCGCCGGTCCAGCAAGCCTTCATACAAGTGTTCAAGCTCATGGGCCAGTTCAGCGATCGGTTCAATACCGGCCATGCGCGCCCCACCCTTGAGGGTGTGCAAATCGCGCTGCAAGGACGACAGCGACGCCAGGCTGTCGGGTGCACTGAGCCAGCGCTGCAAGGCCTGCGCGGCACTCTCGAGGATGTCCACCGCCTCTTCGAGAAAAATCTCGACGATTTCATCATCGATGTCCTCGTCCTGGCCTCCACCCAATTGCCTGGTGGCGGCCCCCAGCTCGGTAACCCGCCCGCCATCACCGCGAATCAGCCCTGTGGCGTCAGGCGCGAGCCCTTCGTGCAGCAGCGCGTGCAGGGTCTGGACCAACTGCGGCTGCGGGGTGATTTCCTGCCCTGCCGCCAACTGGTCGAGCATGTTGATCAGGGCTTCCTGGGCATCATCGGCCGCTTCGAAAAAACGCTCGCTGGGTGCCAGGCTGCTTTCTTCGACCGCGCCATAGAGGTCAAGCAGGGCTTCGCACAGCGCATCCATGGGCTGCAAGTCCAGCAGGTGGGCAGACTCACCCAGGGTGGTCAGCTGATCCAGCAGGCTGTCCAGGCCATCGCGTTCATGGGGGTTCTGGTGCCAGGTTTTAAGCAGCTCCTGGGCATCGAACAGAATGTCCATGCTCTCGGCCAGAAACTCGGCAATGCGCTGCGGGTCACGCCTGGCCACCCAACTGCTTGCAGGGCTATTGAGCAGGGTATCCAGGCGGCTGGCGATCAGTTGCTCGGTGCGCTCGATCAGTGAGCGCGCACCCTGGATCTCGGCCAGCGGGTCGCTATCCAGTTGCTTGAGCCCCGCATGCAGCAGGGTGTCAGCTTCCAGCAGCAGGTCGATTTCATCCTCCCCCAGGGCAAGCGTGTGCGCCTTGTATTCACGCACCAGATGGTCCAACGGCGCGGCCAGTTCAGCCATGGGCATCACGCCTGCCATATGTGCGCTGCCTTTGAGGGTGTGCACGGCCAGTTGCAAATCGTCACTGGCCTGCAGCGGCATGTGTGCACGGGCCTGGTCCAGAAAACGGTCAAGGCGCTCAAGGTGGGCTTGTGCTTCCTGACGGAAGATATCCAGCAACTGTGGATCGAAACTGCCGGCGTCCTGGGCAATCAACAGTGGTTGCGGCTCGCCTTGGGCCAGGTGCTGCGCGCGTGCGGCCAGTTGGTCGACGTCTTCGCGTTGACGCTGGCTTTGTTCGGCAAAGGCCTGAATCAGTTCGGGCAGCATGGCCATAACGTCTTCAAGCAGTTGGAAGATCTGCGCAGATGGCGCCACGCTGCGCTCAATCACCCGGTTGAGCAGGTTTTCGACCGCCCACGCCAGCTCTGCCAGCACCAGCGCACGCACCATGCGCCCGCTGCCCTTGAGGGTATGGAAGCCGCGCCGCAACTCGGCCAGCGCAACACTGTCTGCCGGGTTGGCGACCCATTGCGGCAGGCTGTCGTGCAGGCTGATCAGGACTTCGTCCGTTTCTTCGAGAAAGACTTCCAGCAGTTCTTCGTCCAGCGGCGCTTCATCCACGGGTGGCGGTAGCAAACTGGCAGGCATGTGTTGCGCCGGAGGATTGAGCGCCGACAGCGGGCTGGCCAGTACATCGGCCAGGCCAGGCGCCTGCAGGTCCGGCATCAGCGATTGCTCTTGGCCGCCAGGCCTATCATCGGACAATGGCACGGGATGCGTCGCCGGCGCGTAACCCAGTGCAGCCAGGCTGTTTTCGGCCCGATCCAGCACCTGCTCGCTCGAAGCACCAGGGTCCTGGGCCAGGCGTTCCAGGTAATACTCAATGCTGATCAACGCATCGGCCAAGTGATCAAGTTGCTCGTGCGCGGGGTGATCAGACCCTTGCAGCACGCGCTCACGCAAATATTCATTGCAGGCTTGCAGCAAACTGGCCGCGCGATTCAGGGGAATCATCGCCAGCGCCCCGCGGATTTGCGTCAACAGCGCAGGCACGGACTGCAAGTGCTGGCGGTCGTACTCGGCCGCCAGATAATCGCCGATCAGGTCTTTGACTTCTTCAAGGCCGATGCGGGCTTCCTTGATCACCAACTGGTGAATCTGCATCAGGTCAGTGGTGGGCAACCGGCTTTCTTCACGCAGCGAGGGCTCGACGCTGCCGACCATACCGGCCAGGGTGGCCTCGACATAAAGCAGGGCCGAGGCCACATCCATCAACACCGCATCGGTGGGTTCGCGCTGGCCCTGGGCCAGGCTTTGCAACACCGCCAGTTGATCAATGATGACTTTACGCGGTTGCCCGAACCCCAGTACAGCCAGGGTGTCGGCGATCTGACGCAGTGGCGCCATCAGGCTGCTCAGTTCCGAGACATGCAGGCGATCACTGCGCACAAACAGGTCGAGGCGTTCCTTGACCCGCACCAGTTCTTCGCACAACGCCGCCACCACCGAGCGCATGGCATCCCGGTCAGGGCCGGCCAACCGCGCCCGCTCCTCGTCGACCATCGCCGCATCGGGCATGGCCTGATCCAGTTCGTAGTGGTTTTTCAGCGCGAGCATTTTCGTGGTCGGATGCTCGGCCTTGGCAATATAAAACAGCAGGCTGGTCAGCAGGTCTTCGGGGGCAGGATGGTTGATGGCCTCGATGCCCTGTGCCAGCAGGCGCTTGAGTTCCTTGTCGGATTTTTTCAGCAGGCTGCGCAGGGCCGGGCTGTTGGGCACCCGACCTTTAAGCATGCCGTCGACCAGTGCAGCGGCAATTTTCCACAAGGCGTTGAGCGGTGCTCCCTGGCAAATGCCTTGCAGTTGCGCGAACACCGCGGCCATTTTTTCCAGGTTGGCCTGCACCGCTTCACCGCGGCGCAAAGCCAGGAACGCGGCCTGCAGGGTGTGGCGCATCACGCGCAGCTGGCTCGGCAAGCCAGCAGGTGCCAGCC